>NZ_DATMST010000062.1:0-22299 GCF_035565275.1 Sphingopyxis sp. | reverse complement strand
CCGTGCCCGCGCGCTCGTCGCGGCCGAACACCGCGACCTGTTCCGGCGCCCGCTGGTGCCCGCCGAGCTCGATCGCTTCGGTGCGATCATCCTCGACCCGCCGCGCGCGGGAGCCGAGGAGCAGGTGAAACAGCTCGCGGCGTCAAATGCGCCGGTCATTGCCTATGTCAGTTGCAACCCCGCAAGCTTCGCGCGCGATGCGAAGATGCTGATCGAAGGCGGCTATACGCTCGACTGGGTGCAGCCCGTCGGCCAGTTCCGCTGGTCGACCCATGTGGAGCTGGCGAGCAGGTTTTCGAGATAATCGTCGACCCCGCCTTCGCGGTGGCGATCGCCTGTCTCAATGCAGCACGAAACCCATGAAGGCGTGGATGCACAGCGCGAGCAGCGCAAGGCTTGCCAGCGCGAAGATGCCGAAGCGCCAGAGCACCCGGTTGACCGTCACCTGAACGAGGCTGTGGACGATGCGCAAGCCGACATAAGCCCAGGCGAGCTGCGCGTTGAGGCCGCCGCCCATGCCGCCGACCGCGAGCGCGAGCGCGACGGCGTAGAACACCGTGGGCTGTTCCATCAGATGGTTGTAGTTATGTGCCTTCCACTGCACTTCGGCAGGCAGCACGTCGTCAAGCCCGCGTCCGGTGGTGCCAACCAGATTCTTGGCATCGATCTTTGCGCGCTGCATCGCAGGGATGCGCGTCGCGTACATCCAGACCCACATCACCATCGACCAGAGCGCGAGCGTCGCAACGGGTCCCAATATTGCGTTTGTATCCATCTTCTTTCCCCCTCAACCCAAAGTAGCGATCACCGCGAGCAGCGACAGCGCGAACAGGCACAGCGTCGCCACCGAAAAGATCATGAAACGCACCGGGATGCGATTGACCGTCGACTGCCAAAGGCTGTGGACGATGCGCAGTACGACATAGGTCCAGGCAAGCCCGCGCGTCAGATCGGTGCTGCCGCCCGACAGGTGCAGGAAGATGATGACGGCGTAAAAGATCGTCGGCTGTTCGCACAGATGCGTATAATTATGCGATTTCCAGTTGGTGAGCGGCGGCAGCACGCCTTCCAGATCGGCACCGCGTCCGCCGGGCGGCGCGGCCTTCAGGTCGATACCGACCTTGGAAAAGGCCTTGAAACGGGTAACTCCGGCCCAGACCAGCATCACCAGCGTCCACAGGACGAGCACCGCGCCGGGCGCAAGCAGGCTTTCAGACATTTGGCTTCCCCCTTTTATCCTGAGGCGATGCTAGGGTGCGCCCCCGACATTGCAACCGGCGAAGTTCAGCGCCGCAGTTCCCCCCGGATCGCATCGCCGTCGCCATCGACCCGCGGCGCGAAACCGAGGTCGCGGGGTGGCATGGCGCCATATTTCACCGGCGGCTGCATTTCGTGGAAGGCGCCGACATCGGGATGCGTGCGATGGCGGAAAAAACCTGTGGCCGACAGATGCGGATCGTCCCTGATATCCTGAAGATCGCGGACGGCCATCGCGGGAATATCATGTGCGGCGAACAGCGCGAGCCATTCGGCTGTCGTCTTCGCTGGCGTCTTGCGGGCGATTTCGCTGTAGACGAGCGGCATGTGCTGCCCCTTTGCCTTGGCGGCCTCGAACCCGGGGGTTTCGGTTAGCCCGTCGCTGCCGAGCAGATGCATCAGCCGTGCGGTCGATTCGGGCGTGTAGGGGACGATCGCCAGATAGCCGTCGCGGGTCGGGAAGGGCTGGCGTGTCGGATCGAGTTGGCGCGGATAACCCGCGGGTCCGATCGGCGGGTCGAGCGCGTCGTCGCGCAGATGCTCGACGAGCATGAACGAGGTGAAGCATTCGAACATCGGCACCTGAACCTCTTGCCCGTCGCCGGTTCTGAACTTGTGGACGAGCGCGGCGAGGATCGCCTGCGCGCCGAACTGGCCCGCGACCTTGTCGGCGATCAATGACGGGAAATAGCGCGGGCGCGGATCGCCATCGACGCGCGGCAGCAGGCTGGTCGTCCCGCTAGCCGCCTGGATGACGTCGTCATACGCCTGCAGGTCGGCGTAGGGGCCGTCCTGTCCGAAGCCGGTGCCATGGACATAGATAATGTCGGGCTTGATCGCGCGACATCCTTCATAGTCGAAGCCAAGCCGCGCGATCGCCTTGCCGCGGACGTTGTGGAAAAAGACGTCGGCGGTGGCAAGCAGGTCGCGCAGTGTTGCGGAATCCTCCGGATTTTTGAGATCGAGCGCGATCGATCGTTTTCCGCGATTCACGGTGAGGTGGATCGATCCCATCGTCGGGTCGGGAACGCCATTGCCGAGGTAGCGCGACACATCGCCGATCCCCGGCGTCTCGACCTTGATGACCTCGGCGCCCAGATCGGCGAGCATCTGCGTCGCATAGGGGCCGAAGATGACAGTCGTCAGATCGACGATACGAATGCCGGATAGCAAGGCGGCGCCACTCCCTCTCTGTTTCCTGGGGGAGAGGATAGAATGATTTCGAAGTGAAACGGAAGAGGGGATCGGTGGGCCGGAACTATTCGGCGGGCGACGGCTCGGCGCGGCCGGTCCCGGCGGCATAGGCGGCCGAAATACGGCGATAGGATCGCGATCCGAACGCGACGAGCGTCAGCGCGACCCCGAGCAGGCCGGCGATGGTGAAAACCAGCGCCATGCCGCGTTCGGGTCCGCGGCCGTACCAGTCGCCGATCGCGTCGGCGCCCGCGCCATCGGTCATGAACGGCACGAAGACGAACTGCGTCAACGGTGCGATGAGGAAGGCGGTAAGGGGCGAGGCCGACTGTTCGACCGACTGGGCGAAACCGAAGACGCGCCCCTGCCGCTCGAACGGCACGACCTTTTGCAGCGTCGTCTGCTCGGCCGCCTCGGCATAAGGGCCGAGGAACATCCAGATGAAGCAGCCGATCGCAAGCAGGATGATCGACGACTGGACGGTGAACACCGCCGCAATGGACCAGGTGACGAGGTTGACGAGAAGCAGGGTGCGCACCGGGTTCGCACCAAGGCCGGTGCGCGCGATCAGCGCGCCGCTGAGGATGAAGGCGCTCGACGTCACCGCCCACAGCAGCCCCCATTGCTCGACCTTCATCAGCGACAGGCCATAGGCGTCCATCAGCGCCATGAAGACCCCGCCGAGCAGGTTGTTGAACGAGGCGAACAGGATCAGCGCGAACAGGCCCGGAATGCCGAGCACGACGCGAAAGGTCCCGGCGAGGTCGATACGCGGCGCGGCGTCATGCGCCCCGGTATCACGCGGCTCGTCGACATGGACGAAGAGCAGGTGGACGATGGCTGCGATGGAAAGGGCGATAGCGAAGGCCAGCGTTGCGACCATCCCGCCCCACGCGACGAGGAAACCGCTGATCGCCGACGTCGTGAGGAAGCCTATTCCGCTGACCATCCCGACAAGGCCGTTCGCCTTGTCGCGGCGGTCCTCGGGCACCAGCAGCGTTACGAGCGTCGGGAGCGCGATCATCCGGATATTGCCGACGATCACGGCGAACATCGAGACGAGGATGAAGAGCCAGAGCGCGACGCTTCGCACCTCGGCGCCGCGGATAGCGGGATCGAGCAAATAGCCGCCGAGCGCGACGATATAGAGGATCAGCGAGGCGATGCTCGAGACCAGCATCATGTTGCGCTTGCCATGATGATCGACGAGGCTGCCAAACCAGATGCCCAGCATCGCCGTCAGTACCAGATAGATGCCCGCGATCATCCCTGTCGCGAACACCGACTGCGTTTCGAGAAACGTCCAGAAGGTCAGCGCGAACCACACCGTGAAATTGGTGATGTTGGCGATCAGATTATTGGCAAGAAGATGATGGAAGGACTGCATGGGCGCGGCAATCTAGCAGCGCCTTTCGATCTGGCCATTCCAAATTTGCGCGACCCTCCAGCGGTCTAGATCGCTCCCGTAAGCGCCGCGAGGCTGCGCAGGCGCGCATGGTTGCGGCGGTAGAACGTCCATTGCCTGACGCGCTTCGCGGTCACCAGATCGCTGCGCTGCAGGACGCGCATATGCTCGCTGAGCGTCGATGCATTGATACCGAGCTTTTCGGCGATCGACTGGCCGCAGACGCCGTCGTCGATCAGGTCGCCATCCCTCTGCGGCGGAAAATGCGCGGCGGGGTCTTTCAGCCAGGCCAGGATCTGGAGGCGGCGTTCGTTGCCCAGCGCGCGGAACAGGTCGGCATCGGTCATATTGTTAATTTGCCAATTAACGAACTATATGTCAACGCGGAGGCGCCAATCGAACGGAGTCCCGCCATGTCCCTGCTGCCCTTTTCCACCGTCGACGTGTTTACCCGAACCCGGTTCGGCGGAAATCCGCTGGCCGTTGTAACCGGCGGCGAAAGCCTGTCCGACGCCGTGATGCAGGCGGTGGCGGCAGAGTTCAACCTGAGCGAGACAACCTTCGTCCTGCCGCCCGTCGATACGCGGCACACGGCGCGCGTGCGCATCTTCAACCGCACCGAGGAAATGGCGTTCGCCGGCCATCCCATGGTCGGAACGGCGTTCGTCCTTGCCGCTGCCGATCCTGGCCTGACGACCGCGACATTCGAAGTTCCCGCCGGGATTGTCGAGATCGAGGTAGTGCGGAATGCCGGGGGCGATCCGGTCGGCGCCACGGTCGCCGCGCCGCAGCCGCTCAGCCTCGGCGAGACCGTTGCGCCCGAAGTGGTCGCCGGCATGTTGCGACTCGCGCCCGGCGATATTGTCGTAACGACACATCCACCGATCGTCGCATCGGTCGGCAACCCTTACGTCATCGCCGAGGTGGAAGAGGCGGCGCTGTCCCGCTGCGATCCCGATCTGGCGGCATTCCGCGACGCGCTGGCGGCGCGCCCGCAGTTCGGTACGCGGCTGTCGGTCCATGTCTATAGCAGGCAGGGACGTACACTGCGCGCGCGCATGTTCGCACCGCTTGCGGGAACGTGGGAAGATCCGGCGACGGGCAGCGCGAATGCACCGCTCGCCTGCCTGCTCCTGTCGTTCGAGTCCGCGAGCGACGAAGCGCGGTTCGAAATCCACCAAGGCGTCGAAATGGGGCGGCCGAGCCTGCTTGACGTCACCGCGCGCCGGACACCCGACGGCATTTGCGCCACGCTGCGCGGGACATGCGTTCCGGTGATGCGGGGCGAGATCGACTGCCGCTGAACCATCCCTATCTGAAGAGGAGCCGGCGCAGGCCGGCCCCCGGTATTCAGAACAGCTTGGTTACCGTCGCGCTGCGGCGTTCCTGCTCGACTTCGCCCGTGTAGAGGCTGATCATCGGTTCGTCGCTGACGACATGGGTCTCGTCGGCACCGAAACCGTTGAACTTGGTGCGCATCGCGCAGCCATAGGCACCGAGCATGCCGATTTCGATGAAATCGCCGGCCTTGATATCGGCGGGCAGGAAGAAGGGTCCTGCCATATGGTCGAGATCGTCGCAGGTCGGGCCATAGAAGCTGAACGGCACCATCTCGGCTTCGCTGTCGGCGTCGCGTTGCAACGAGACCGGAAAGCGCCAGCCGACATGCGCGGCGTCGAACAGCGCGCCATAAGCGCCATCGTTGATGTACAGTTCCTCGCCGCGGCGCTTTTCGACGCGCACGATCAGCGAGCTGTACTCGGCCGACAGCGCGCGGCCGGGTTCGCACCAGAGCTCGGCCGAATAGCTGATAGGCAGGCTTTCGAAGCTGCGATGGATCGTGTCGAAATAGGCGTCGAGCGGCGGCGGCTCCATGCCCGGGTAGGACGAGGGGAAGCCTCCGCCGACATCGATGATGTCGACCGTGACCGACGCCGCGACGATCGCGGCACGGACGCGCTCCATCGCCTGCGCATAGGCATGCGGCGTCATTGCCTGACTGCCGACGTGGAAGCAGATACCGAGCGCGTCGGCGGCCTGACGGGTCGCCATCAGCAACTCGACCACTTCGTCGGCCTCGGCGCCGAACTTGGCGGCAAGGCTGAGCTTCGAATGATCGGACGAGACGCGGAGGCGCACGAGCAGGTTCAGATCCTGCGCGCCCTCGGTCGCACGGACGATCTTTTCGAGTTCGTCCATCGTGTCGAGCGAGAAGGTACGCACGCCATGCTTCCAATAGGCTTCGGAAATCGCTTCCTCGGCCTTCACCGGATGCATGAAGCAGAGCGTCGCTTCGGGAAGGGTTCGCGAGACGAGGCGTACCTCGGCGATCGAGGCGACGTCATAATGGGTGACGCCCGAATCCCACAGCACGCGCAGCAGATCGGGCGACGGATTCGCCTTGACCGCATACATGGTCGTGCCGGGAAATCGCTCGATGAAGAAACGCGCTGCGCGCCGCGCGGCGTGCGGGCGGACAAGCGTGACAGGTTCGACCGGCGAAAGTGCCTGAATCAGCCCGTGGGCGCTATGATGCTGGTGCAACTCAAGGGACCCCCAAAAATAACGTTAAACATCCAAGGCTGCCTTGCGGTTATTGGAAGTCCCCCTGGGGCAGCGGAGGGCGATATATGCAGGGGGGTCCCCCCTGTAAAGACCCTATCGCGTAATTTTGTAACAGTGCGGTAATAGTGGAGCCGAACCGGGGCCGGTGTGCGCCAAACCGCGCGAATGCGAGACAAAGCCCCGTCACCCCGCTAGGGATGGCGGATCGCCAAATCCGAAAAGGACCTCCTCGCCATGGTGTCGCGCGCCGACGTAAATCACAATTTCTCCGACGCGGAACTCGAAGAGCTGGCGGCGTTCGGCACAATCGAGTCGCACAGGGCGGGCGATCTGCTGGTCGAAGAGGGCGCGATGGCGCCCGATTGCATCGTCACCCTGTCGGGGCATACCGATATTTTCGCGTCGACCGACGAGGGGCGCAAGCGCGTCGGCTGGATGGAGCACGGGCAGTTTGCAGGCGATCTGTCGGTGCTCACGGGCCAGCGGCATCTGTCGCGGGTGGAAATGGGCGCCGACGGCGACATATTGCGCATCGCGCATGCCGATTTCCAGCGGCTGATCGCGGGCAACAGCCACTATTCGGACATTTTCATCCGCGTGCTGTCGGCGCGGCGCGAGTTCAGCAAGCATCGCGGCTTTGCGGTAACGATCGTGATCGGTGCGGCGATGGACCGCAGCGTCTATGCGCTGCGCGACCTGCTGATGAAGCATGGTGTGGCGCATCGCTGGTTCGACCCTGCCGACGGACCCGTCGCCGCGCACCTGCTCGCCGAGCGCGGGCTGACCGCGGACCAGCTGCCGGTGGCGATTCTCGGCGCCGCGGACGTGCTGATCCAGCCGACGCCCGAACAGCTTGCCGCGGGGCTGGGGCTCGACCTGCTTCCCGACGGTGCGACCGCCGATGTCCTCATCGTGGGCAGCGGCCCGGGCGGGCTGGCGGCGGCAGTCTATGCCGCGTCCGAAGGGCTGACGGTCATCGCGCTCGATTCGCTCGCGCCCGGCGGACAGGCGGGGACCTCGTCGAAGATCGAGAATTACCTCGGCTTCCCGACCGGCATTTCGGGGAACGAGCTGGCACGCCGGGCAACGGTGCAGGCGCAGAAATTCGGCGCGCGGCTGGTTTCGCCGGTACGGGCGGCATCGATCAACCGCGACGGTGACGCCTATTGCCTGCATCTCGCCGACGGGCGGAAGCTGCGCAGCCGCGCGGTCGTCGTCGCGAGCGGTGCGAAATACCAGAGCCTGCCGATCGAGGGTATCGAGGCCTATGAAGGTCGCGGCATCTATTATGGCGCGACACCGATGGAGGCGCAGCTGTGCAGCGATGCCGAGGTGACGATCGTCGGATCAGGCAATTCGGCGGGGCAGGGCGCGATCTATCTCGCGAGCGTCGCAAAGAAGGTTTACGTCATTTTCCGGCGGTCGAGCCTGCGCGAGACGATGTCCGAATATCTGGTCAAGCGGCTGGAAGAACATCCGAACATCGAGATCATTCCGTCGACCGACGTCATCGCGCTGCACGGCGAGGACCGGCTTGCCGGCCTGACCTATCGGTGCCGCGAGACCGGCGCAGAGGATCATTGCGATTGCGGTTTCCTGTTCCTCTTTCTTGGCGCCAGCCCGAACACGACCTGGCTGCCCAAGGAAATGGTATGCGACGATCGCGGTTTCGTGAAAACGGGCGCCGACATCGCGCCGCTCGAACTGGTCAAGGCGGGCTGGTCGCTCGACCGCATGCCGAGCCGCTTCGAGACGAGCTGGCCGCGTATCTATGCGGTCGGCGACGTGCGCAAGGGATCGGTCAAGCGCGTCGCTTCGTCGGTCGGCGAGGGGTCGGTCGTGGTGAGCGACATCCATCAGGCGCTGGCGGAACTCACCCCAGCCGCGTCTTGAAATCCTCGTAACCGAACTCGCGGATCAGTTTCAGCGCGTCGCTCTCGCTGTCCCACAGCCAGATCGAAGGTAGGGGCACGCCGTTGAAGGTGTTCGTCTTGACCATCGAATAATGCGCCTGGTCGAGGAAGGCGAAGCGCTGACCGATGCGCGCGCCGCCGGGCAGGCGATAGTCGCCGATCACGTCGCCTGCGAGGCACGACGGGCCGCCGAGCCGCATCGGCATGCCTTCGCTGCCCTCGTCGAGCATCGCGGGACGGTAGGGCGCCTCGATCACGTCGGGCATGTGGCAGGTCGCCGAAATGTCGGTGATGCCGATCGGCATGCCATTGTCGAACAGGTCGAGGACTTCGCCGACGAGGATGCCCGCGTCGAGCGCGATCGCCTCGCCGGGTTCGATCATCACGTCGCAGTCGGTTGCCGCGCGCACCTGCTTCAGGAAAGCGATCAGGTCGTCGACCTGATAGTCGGCGCGGGTGACATGGTGGCCGCCGCCGAAGTTGATCCACTTGAGCTGGTTGAAGAACGGGCGCAGCATCGGCTGTACCGCGTTCCATGTGCGCTGGAGCGGCGGGAAATCCTGCTCGCACAGGCTGTGCATATGCACGCCGTCCACGCCCTCCATATGTTCGGGCAACAACTGGCTGACCGGGAAGCCGAGGCGGCTGCACGGCGCCGCGGGGTCGTATTTCGCGACCTCGCCCTCGCTGTGCATCGGGTTGATGCGCAGGCCGATATCGAAGCTTTCGCCCTTCGCCCGCAATTTGTCGAGCAGCGGGCGAAAGCGCGTGATCTGCCCCGGCGAGTTGAATATCAGATGGTCGGAGAGTGCCGCGATCTCGGGCAGGTCGGCTTCCTTGTAGCCCGCGCAATAGGTCGCGACTTCGCCGCCATATTCGCCGCGCCCGAGTCTGGCTTCGTAAAGGCCCGAGGCGCAGACGCCGTCGAGATATTCGGCAACCACCGGCCCCAGCGACCACATCGAAAACGCCTTGAGCGCAGCGAGCACGCGTGCGCCCGACTGGTCGCCGATATGGCGCAGCAGCGCGAGGTTCGCGCGCACCTTCGCGGCATCGACAACGAAGGCGGGCGAGGGGACGCGGGTCAGGTCGAAGCGGGCAAAGGCTCCGGGATCGCCGGCACGGGTTTCCATGTCGCTATTTGCTTTCTTTCAGACCGCTATCGGTCCCTTGAAGATGAAAAACGCCCCCGCCGCGATCAGACCGAAGCCGACGAGATGGTTCACCGTCAGCTTCTCACCGAGCCAGAAGACCGCGAACCCGGCGAATATGATCAGCGTGATCACTTCTTGCAAGGTCTTGAGTTCAGCCGCGCTGTAGACGCCGTAACCGATGCGGTTTGCGGGGATGACGAGGCAATATTCGAAAAAGGCGATACCCCAGGCGATCAGCACCGCAAGCCACACCGGCCGCGACACCGCACCGAGTTGCCCGTACCATGCGAAGGTCATGAAGATATTCGAGACGAACAGCAGCCCGATCGGCGCCAGATAAGCGGTCATGTCAGGGTTTATCCTAGTCTTTCGTCAGCGGCAGCACATCGGTGAGCAGTGCGGCAAAGAAATGCCCCGGCTCTTCGACCATCGGCATATGCGCCGAATGTTCGAGCCAGACGAGCTTCTTCGAGGGTGCCTTGACCTGTCCGAACCACCGGGCAGCCACCGGCGAAGGGACGGTATAATCATGCCGCCCGAGCAGGAAGACGACCGGGACGTCCATCTTGCGAACGGGGGTGAAACTGACGTCGGCGAGGCGCGGCCAGAGCGTCGTCACCGAAAATTCGCTGCCCTTGCCCCATGCCTGCCGGTCGGCCTCGGTGTATTCCGGGGAAAGGCGCGGTGTCTGGAAATAATATTTGAGATCGGGCTTGTTGTAGATGAGCGACCCGTAGGGGATCGCATATTTCCGCCATCCGTCGGCCTTGGCGATGGTGAATTCGCCCTGCGGATAAGGGGCAAGCGCATCAATCGCAGCCACGGCCCCGGCGTTGCCGGCGGCGAGCGCTTTGGCTCTCGTCCACGCCATGCCAGCCTTTTCGCCTTCGCGAAAATCGATGCCCTGTCCGACGCCGACATAGGCATAAAGCAGGTCGGGACGCTTCACCGCGACCGACAGCCCGACGATCGAGCCCCAGCTGTGTCCCATCAACACGACCTTGCGCTTTCCATAGCGCTTTTTGAGCAGTTCGATCAGCTCGATGGCATCGTCGCGATAGCGTTCGGGGGTCATCGTAGGCGCCAGCGTCGCGGGGTCGTTCAACGGATAGCTGCGTCCCGCGCCACGCTGGTCGTACTGGACGACGGTGAAGACATCTTCCCACGGCCGCTGGAACGCCCAGGCGAAGGGCATTTCTACCGCGCCGGGTCCGCCGTGGACGAAGATAAGGATCGGGTTGTCGCGGTCCGAGCCTCGGACGTTCACGACTTGCCGCGCGCCGCCGAGTGTAACTTCGAACGTTTCCTGCACGCCGTTCGGCGTGACGATCTTGCCGATATCGGCAACGATCGCGCGCGCCGGTGCGTAGGCGTCATCGGTTTGAGCCGCTGCAGGTGCGGCGAAAGCAGCAAGCAAGGCGAGCGCCGCAATTCGCAATTTCATTCGGGAACCCTTTCGTCATTCCCGCAAAAGCGGGAATCCAGTTCCGTCGTGGCTACCGGGTTCCCGCGTTCACGGAAATGACGAAAGATGTAAAACCGGTCAGAAATCCAGCGGACCGTCCAGTTCCTTCACCTGCCAGGGCAGGCCGTGTTTGTTCAGCATGTCCATGAAGGGATCGGGATCCATCTGCTCCATGTTGAACACCCCGTCACCGCTCCACGTGCCGGTGACCATCATCGCGGCGCCGATCATCGCGGGCACGCCGGTCGTGTAGCTGACCGCCTGATTGCCCGTTTCGGCGAATGCCTCTTCATGATCGCAGATGTTATAGAGATAGAGCGTCTTTTCCGTCCCGTCCTTGGCCAGACCGGTCGCGATGACGCCGATGTTGGTCTTGCCCTTGGTCGTCTCGCCGAGGCTCGACGGTTCGGGCAGCACGGCCTTCAGGAACTGGAGTGGAACGATCTCGCGGCCTTCGTAGATGACGGGATCAATCCGCGTCATGCCGACATTCTGCAGCACGGTGAGGTGCGTGAGATACGCCTCGCCGAAGGTCATCCAGAAGCGGATGCGCTTGATCTCGGGCAAATGCGTTTTCAGGCTTTCGATTTCCTCATGATACATGAGGTACATCGTCTTTTCGCCCACCGCTTCGAAGTCGAACTTTTGCTTCACCGACATCGGCGGGGTTTCGACCCAGTCGCCATTTTCCCAATGGCGCGCGACCGCGGTCACTTCGCGGATATTGATCTCGGGGTTGAAGTTGGTCGCGAAATGCTGGCCATGGTCGCCGCCGTTGCAATCGAGAATGTCGAGCGTGTCAATCCGGTCGAAATGATGCTTCTTGAGCCAGGTCGTGAAGACGCTGGTGACGCCGGGGTCGAAGCCCGAGCCGAGCAGCGCCATCAGTCCGGCATCCCTGAAGCGGTCCTGATACGCCCACTGCCAGTGATATTCGAACTTCGCTTCGTCGCGCGGTTCGTAATTGGCGGTGTCCATATAATGTGCGCCGGTCGACAGGCACGCCTCCATGATCGTGAGATCCTGATAGGGAAGCGCGAGGTTGACGACATGCGTCGCGCCGATCGAGCGGATCAGCGCCGCGGTCGCGTCGATATGGTCGGCGTCGACCTCGGCAGTCTTGATCGTGACGCCGGTGCGGGTCTTCACCGATTCGGCGATCGCGTCGCACTTGAACTTGCGGCGGCTTGCCAGCGTAATGTCGGGGAAGATGTCGGGATTCATCGCCATCTTGTGCACCGCGACCGAACCCACGCCGCCGGCGCCGATCACCAGAACCTTGCTCATCAAAATCTCCTGTCGCGGCCTTTGCCGCCTTGTCTTGTATGGCCGGCCCTATAGGACGAAGCCATGACAGAACAAAGCCCCGATCCCTTGCTCGATCCCAACCGCGCACCGACGCTGGCGGGTGTCGAACGCGCCGCGGCGAAAGTCGCTGCATTGCTTCCGCAAACGCCGCTCTTGCCGCTGGAGGTCGACGGCAAAACGATCTGGTGCAAGGCTGAATGCCTGCAGCCCGTCGGGGCGTTCAAGATCCGCGGCGCCTGGCACCGGCTGACCGACCTCACGCCCGAACAGGCGGCGGCGGGGGTGGTCGGCGTGTCGAGCGGCAATCATGCGCAGGGCGTCGCGTGGGCGGCAAAGCGGCTGGGCATCGCCGCCGCGATCGTGATGCCGAGCAATGCGCCGGCGATGAAGCTCGCGGCGACGCGCGCGCTGGGCGCCGAGGTCGTGCTCTACGACCGCGTGACCGAATCGCGCGATGCCGTTGCGGCGAAACTGCTCGAAGAGCGCGGCGGCATGCTCGTCCACGCTTATGGCGATCCGTGGATCATCGAAGGACAGGGGAGCGCCGGGATCGAGGCGCGCGCACAGATGAACGCGCGAGGGATCGCCGGTCCCGACAAGGTGGTTGCGTGTTGCGGTGGCGGCGGGCTGTCAGCGGGGCTTGCGCTTGCGTGCCCCGACGCCGAAATCGTCGCGGTCGAGCCAGAGGGCTGGGACGATGTGACGCGGAGCCTTGCTGCGGGCGAAATCCTGTCGGTAAAGGACATGGCCTATCCGACCGAGTGCGACGCGCTCCAGACCCCCGAGACATGGCCGATCAACTTCGCGGTGCTGCAGGCGCGCGGCGTGCGCGGCGTCGCGGTGACGCGCGAGGAAGTTCGCCATG
The DNA here is from genome assembly GCF_035565275.1 of Sphingopyxis sp. Lineage (GTDB taxonomy): Bacteria > Pseudomonadota > Alphaproteobacteria > Sphingomonadales > Sphingomonadaceae > Sphingopyxis. Next base: position 9,173 of record NZ_DATMST010000062.1, on the reverse strand, counting down.
CGATGCGCATCGCGTTTGAAAAACTGCACCTCGTCGTCGAGCCGGGCGGGGCGGCGGCGCTCGCGGCGGTGCTGGCGGGCAAGGTCGAGCCGGGGGACGCGACGCTCGTCACCCTGTCGGGCGGTAATGTCGACCCGAAGCGTTATGCGGAGATACTGGCGGGATAAGCGGAAACTTATCCTTGCGCATGCGTTTGGACGGGGAAGGAGAAGCAAGATGCAGAAGAGCGTATTTTTTGCCGGCGCCGTGGCACTGGTGCTGCTGACCGGCTGCGAAAAGGCCGAGGCACCCGCGCCCGCCGATACGACGACGACCGAGGTGCCGGTCGAGACCGTCCCGACCGAAACACCCGCCGCCGAAGACCCGGCCACCGCACCGCATCGCTTTGCCAGCTGGGCGGGGAAATGGACGGGGGTCGAGGGCATGTATGTCACGATCACCACCGCCGAGCCCGGAAAATACAAGCTGGAAATGCAGTCCGACCTCGACACCAAGGGGACCTATGACGGCAACGACAGCGAACATGGCATCAAATTCAAGCGTGGTAACGAAGAGCTGAGCCTGCGCCGCGGCAACGGCGACGAAACCGGCCTTAAATATCTGGCCGGCAAGAAGGAATGCCTGATCGTCAAGGAAGGCGAAGGCTACTGTCGCGATTGACCCGATCCGGCGGCGCGGCTTTTTTCGCCGTGTCGCCGGATTGTCATCGAACCGGCACGGGAATCGCACGAAAGCCTGTCATGGGCGGCCCGGATCAACCTAATCCGGGAAACCCATTCGCATGGCCAGCCAATCCAATCGCAAGATCGCCGCCGCCGTCGTTCGCGAGAATGGCGAACAGAAACAACGCCTGCTCGACCGCGCTTTTGCGCTGGCGTTCAAGGGGCTCGTCTACGCCCAGATATGGGAAGACCCGGTCGTCGACATGGAAGCGCTGGCGATCGCCCCGGGCAACCGGATCGCGACGATCGCGAGCGGCGGCTGCAACGTCTTTTCCTACCTGGTCGCCGACCCGGCAGAGATCGTCGCGGTTGACCTCAACACCGCGCATGTCGCGCTCAACAATCTGAAGCGGGTCGCGATCCAGCGATTGCCGGATCATGACAGCCTTCGACGCTTCTTTGCCGATGCCGACGACAATCTGAACATCGCCGATTATCATGCCTTCGTCGCTCCGCATCTCGACGAGACGAGCCGGCGCTACTGGGAAGGCCGCGACTTGGCCGGGCGCCGCCGCATCGGCGGTTTCGCGCACGGGCTCTACAAGCGCGGGCTGCTCGGCAGTTTCATCGGACTCGCGCATCTCGTCGCGCGGATGCACCGCATCGATCCCAGGCAGTTCCTCGAAGCGAAGACGGTCGCAGAGCAGCGCGTGATCTTCGAGGCGAAGTTCGCGCCCTTCTTCGACCGCAAATTCATCCGCTGGATCACCGACCAGCGCTCGTCGCTGTTCGGGCTCGGCATTCCGCCGGCGCAATATGACGCGCTGGCCGGCGGCCGGCCGATGGCCGACGTGCTGCGCGGGCGGCTCGAAAAACTCGCGTGCGACTTTCCGCTCGAAGACAATTATTTCGCATGGCAGGCGTTCGGGCGCGGTTATGGCAAGGGTGCGGCGGTCCCGTTGCCGCCCTATCTTCTCGCGCCGAACTACCACGCGGTGAAGGAGCGCGCCGGGCGGGTGACGATGCTGCACGCGAACATGACCGACATGCTTGCCGCCGCCGATACCGCCAGTTTCGATCGCTATGTCTTCCTCGACGCACAGGACTGGATGAGCGATGCGCAGTTGACCGCGCTGTGGCGCGAAGTGACGCGTACCGCGCGCGCCGGCGCGCGCGTCCTGTTCCGCACTGCCGCCGAACCGAGCCTGCTCCCCGGACGCCTGCCCGCTGAACTGCTGGGTCGCTGGGATTATCGCCGGGAGGCCTCGCTCGACTACACCCGTCGCGATCGTTCGGCGATTTACGGCGGGGTCCACCTTTATGTCCTGAAGGATTGAGGCATGCGCACGGGGGAGGGGCATGCCGCGCTGATGGACGGCGTTTATCGCGGCCAGCGTCATATCTATGACCTGACGCGCAAATATTACCTGCTCGGGCGCGACCGGCTGATCGACGAGCTCGCGCCGCCGGTCGGCGGGAAGGTGCTGGAAGTCGGTTGCGGAACCGGGCGCAACCTGATCGCAGCCGCGCGGTGCTGGCCCGGCGCGCGCTTTTACGGCATCGACATCTCGGAAGAGATGCTGAAGACCGCGCGCGCATCGATCGCCCGTGCCGGGCTGGAAAGAAGGGTGCGGGTGGCGCAGGGAGACGCGACGGGTTTCGACCCGAATGCGCTGTTCCGTGCCGAGAGCTTCGATCGCATCTTTCAAAGCTATACCCTGTCGATGATCCCCGACTGGCAAGGCGCAATGCGCGAGGCGGTGCGCCATCTGTCGGCGCAGGGCGCGCTGCACATCGTCGATTTCGGCCAGCAGGAAGGGATGCCGCCATGGTTTCGCGCGGCGCTGTTCGGCTGGCTGGCCCGCTTTCACGTCGCGCCGCGGGCGCTGCTGATCGAAGCCGCGCGCGAGGTCGCGAATGACGCCGGGGGACGGCTGTCCGCGACGCGCCTCTATCGCGGCTACGCCTGGTCGCTGCGGCTCGACAAGCGGCCTCGCTGACGCTTGCAAGCCGTCGCGGCTTCTGCTCCTCTCCGAGGCGGAGGCCCGATGACCGATATGATCCTGCCGGCCAAGCCAGCCGACCTGCCGCACGTCATCGAAACGCTGGCGCAGGCGTTCCAGACCGACCCCGCGCTGTCGTGGATCGTGCCCGATCCCGACCATCGTTCCCGCGCGCTGCGCGGCCTGTTCCGGGTGCTGGCGCCGGCCGATGCGCGCGTCGGCGTCGCGCTTCGTTCTACGGAGGACGAAGCGGCGGCGCTCTGGCGCGCGCCGGGTCGGGCGCATAGTGGCGGGATCGAGTTCCTGCGCACGGTCATTCCGCTCGTCGCGACGTTCGGTGGCGCGCTGCCGCGCGGATTGAAGGTGCAGGCCGGCATTGACGCGCATCGGCCCAAGGGCCGTTTCTGGTATCTCCACTATGTCGGCGTGCGGCCCGGGTATCAGGGCAAGGGCCATGGCGGGCGGATCATTCGCGCACAAACCGAAGTCGCCGATGTCGAAGGCCTGCCGTGCTGGCTGGAGACCGCAACGGCGGAGAATGTGCCGCTGTACGAGCGACTGGGTTTCGTTACCCAAATCGAATGGGACGTGCCGGGCGGCGGGCCGCATTTCTGGGGGATGACGCGCGCGGCGCGGTGAATGGCATGATCAGGACGCCGGCCGCATTGCGCTGAAGGAAAAGTCGATGTCGACCCCGGCGGCGATCGCGTCGGTCGCTGCCCATTCGCCCTGGCCGACCCCGAACGCGGTGCGGTCGATGCGCGCCGTGCCGGCAACCCGCGCCTTGTCGCCGTCGATGCGCAGCGTGAAGCGCAAGGTCGCGGGCTTGCTGACTCCGCGCAGGTCGAGCGAGCCGCGCGCCTCGTAACGATCGCCGCCAAGATGGCGGACGTCGCGCGCGGTGAAGGTCGCGTTCGGATGCGCGCTGGTGTCGAAGAAATCGCTGCTTTTCAGCGAATCGTCGCGCTGCCCGTCGCCGGTGTCGGCCGAAGCAAGATCGACGGTCACGCGAATGTCCGATTTGGCGAGCTCGTCGGGGCTGAAGCGGATCGCGGCGCGCCAGCGGCTGAAGCGGCCGTCGACCGCCTCGTCGTTCCAGCGCGCGGTGAAGCCGAGCCGCCCGCCGGAAGCGACCGTCCAGTCGGCGAGCGGCTGGCTGGTTTCGTCTGGCCCGGCCTCGGCCTCGTCGGTCTCGGTAGCTTTCTCTTCCAATGCGACCGGAGTCGCCGGTGGCGTCGAGGTGGCGGCCAGCCGGGGGGCGGGCTTTTCCGCGGCGGACCGACCCTTGTCGGGATAAGCCATATTGCCGGCGGCAAATGCTGCAAGAACGAGCGCCAGTGCGCCGATCGCCGCGCCCGCGGCCTTGCCGCGCGCGAAAGGGATCATCCGCTGCAGCTCGGGCTTGCCGAGCAGCCACTGATGGCGGAGCGCCCCCGCGATATGGAGCAGGAACAGCCCGATCGCGAGCCACGCCATGGCGCCGTGGATGCTCTCGGCCGGCTCGTGCCAGCCATGGCCGACGGGCAAGTGCGGCCAGGGGAGGATGCCGTAGAGCAGGGTGGGGACCTGAACCCTTGCGGTCGAAACGAGCAGCCAGCCCGTGACGGGGCCAAGTATCATCACGAGGTAGAAAAGCCAGTGAACGGTGCCCGCGAGCGCGCGCGTCCATGCCGGGCCTTCGGATGCGGGCGGACGGGGAGCCCACAGGCGCACCGCCAGCCGGGCGAGACTGAGCAGCAGGATCGTGATGCCGATCGACTTGTGAAGCTGATAGCGCGCGAACAGTTCGGGTGTGTTGTTCCCTTCGAGCGCCCAACCGAGCGCGATCTGGAACGCGAGAAGCAGGGCGATCAGCCAGTGGAGCGTGATGGCGGTGTAGCTATAACGCTGTGTGGGCATGATAATCCTTGTCGATCCGGTGCGCCGATTCGCGGCCACCTTATCGGATCATCGGGCACCGTGTCAGTCGTCGAAGCCGATAAAGCGTGTTGCCTCGGCCACGCTCTTGCGGTTCGACACTACCGCATTTGCCGGAAAGTCCGCGTCGGGCCAGCCCATTGCGACGCAGATCATGATGACCTGATCGTCGGGGATGCGCGCATGTTCGCGGACGACGGGGCTTTGCATGATGCCCTGACTGTTGATCACGCAGCCGAGCCCGCGCGACCAGGCGGCGTTGACCAGCGCGTTGGTGACCGCGCCGCAGTCGAACGGCGCGATGTCGCTGCCGAGAAGGACGCGGTCATAGGTGACGACGATGCTGACCGGCGCGTCGAACTGACGGAAACCGCGCAGCACCCAGTCCTGCCGCGCATCCTTGTCGTCGCGGGCGATGCCCATCGCGCCGAACAATTGCTTGGCGATCTCGATCTGGCGGCTGCGATGGTCGTCGGCGATGCCGTCGAAGCGGCGAAATTCGCGGCTGTCGGGCTTGCCCGCGAGGATGCCGTCGGTGTTGCCCTGGCGGATTGCCGCGAGCGGTGCGCCGGTGACGACCGAGAAATTCCAGCACTGGTTGTTGAACGACGAGGGCGCGCGCATCGCGACGTCGAGGATTTCGGCGATCAGCGCCTTGGGTACGGGTTTGTCGAGGAAGCCGCGGATCGAGCGGCGTCCGACGACAACATCATCGTAACCGGGCGTACCGTTCACGCGGCCTTCTGAAGCTGCAGTTCGAGCCGGTCCCAGATTTCGACGAGCGCTTCGGTCAGCTCGCGCATCATCGCCTCGTCATGCGCCGGACCGGGGGTGAAGCGCAGGCGTTCGGTGCCGCGCGGCACGGTCGGGAAATTGATCGGCTGAACGTAAACGCCATATTCGGCGAGCAATATATCGCTGATCTTCTTGGCGCGCACGGGGTCGCCGACCATCAGCGGGACGATGTGGGTGGTCGAATCCATCACCGGCAGGCCGGCATCGCGGAAGCACTGCTTGAGGTAAGCGGCGGCTTCCTGCTGCGCGTCACGCTCGACGCTCGATGCCTTGAGGTGGCGCACGCTGGCAAGCACGCCCGCGACGAGCACCGGCGACAGGCTGGTGGTGAAGATGAAGCCCGGCGCGTAAGAGCGGATCACATCGACAATATTCTTGTCGGCGGCGATATAGCCGCCCATCACGCCGAACGCCTTGCCCAGCGTGCCTTCGATGATCGTGATGCGGCTCGCGGCTTCGTCGCGATCGCTGATGCCGCCGCCGCGCGGGCCGTACATGCCGACGGCATGGACTTCGTCGCAATAGGTGAGCGCGTTATATTTATCAGCCAGGTCGCAGATCGCGTGGATCGGGGCGACGTCGCCGTCCATCGAATAGACGCTTTCGAACGCGATCAGCTTGGCCGCGTCGGGGTCGTCGGCAGCGAGCAGTTCCTCGAGATGCTCGAGGTCGTTGTGGCGCCACACGCGCTTTTCGCAGCCGGAATTGCGGATGCCCGCGATCATCGAGGCGTGGTTGAGCTCGTCCGAATAGATGATGCAGTTCGGGAGCAGCTTGCCGAGCGTGCCGAGCGTCGCTTCGTTCGAGATATAGCCCGAGGTGAAGAGCAGCGCGCCTTCCTTGCCGTGCAGGTCGGCGAGTTCATGCTCGAGGTCGACGTGATAGTGCGTGTTGCCGCCGATGTTGCGCGTGCCGCCCGATCCGGCGCCGACGTCGTGCAGCGCCTCTTCCATCGCGGCGATGACCTTGGGGTGCTGGCCCATGGCGAGATAGTCGTTCGAACACCAGACGGTGATCGGCTTCGGTCCATTATGGCCGGCAAAGCAGCGCGCGTTCGGAAAAGCGCCCTTGTTCCGCAGGATATCGATGAAGACGCGGTAGCGTCCTTCTTCGTGCAGCCGGTCGATGGCGCGTGCGAAAATATCGTTGTAGTTCACGTATCAGCCCCGCAGTCAGGTGCCAGTTCAAAGCCTCGGCGCCGCTCCCCCGGCGGCTATTAACAGGCGGGCCAATAACGCCGAATGCGGCGGAAGGCCAGTGCGAACGATTCGCAGCTATTGGGCAAATTGTCCTATCTTAGCCGCGGCCGGTCGTTTCCTGTGATCGACAGCACCGCTGCGTTGACGCAAGGCGGCTAAGCTGCGAACCGGACCCGAACGAAAGGAAATATCGATATGCGTCTTGCCATGACTGCCATTCTGTCGATCACCGCGGGGGTGTCTGTATCGATCCCGGCTCCCGCGGCGGCGCCCGCGCCGTTCGAGGGCGCATGGATGTCTTGCGAGACATATCAGGGTGCCGAAATCTGCGATTATACGGTGCTGGCGCAGCGCGGCGACCGCGTGTGCGGCGTCCAGCGCTATTTCGCAACCAATGCCTATTATGAACAGCGGTTCGTCGGAACGGTGAAAGCAAACGTCGCGCATATCGAGAAAATCTGCGGGGATCCGGGGTCGGAGACCGACACCTATTGCGCGGGCCGTGCGCCCGAAGGCGCTGAAAAGGTAGGCTGGGGAGCGTCGGACGAAAAGCTGTTCCTGTGCAACGGGAAATTGCTCGGCGCGTCGGGTGACGACGCTGCCAGCTGCGCGGGGAAGACGGGAGTGCCCCGCGTGCGCGAGCTGGGCGCCGAGGGACCCGAACCCGGCGAGCGCGCCTGGCTGGCCGCGTGCGCGCGCGGTTCCGAATAGGCGTCCGCTAGATCGTTTCGATGCGGCCGATGCCGTAAGGCGCGAGCGCGGCGAGGGGCGGCGGTGCGTGGTCCTCGCTGCGCGTGAAGACCGCGACGCCCGGTGATACCTCGGCGGGCCAGCGCTGGCCCGCGGTCAAATGAGCGATACGCCGGGCGATTCCTGCGGCGCCATCGATCAGCCGGATGTCCGGGCCGATGGCGGCCTGCAGTTCGTCTTGCAGCAGCGGGAAATGGGTGCAGGCGAGGACGACCACGTCCATTGCGTCGCCGCCGGGCTGGTCGCGAAGGCCCGCGATCGCGCGCGCGACGACCGCGGGATCGACCGCTTCCCCGTGCAGCTTCGCCTCCGCGGCGGTAACGAGCTCCGGACTGCCTTGGCGGAGCACGGTCTTTCCGTCCGCGAAACGCGCACTCAGATCGTCGACATAGGGCTGGCGTACCGTCGCTTCGGTGCCGAGCACGCCGATGACGCCGCTGCGGGTGATCTCGGCGGCGGGCTTGATCGCGGGAACGGTGCCGACGATTGGCAGGTCGAGTGCGGCGCGGACGTGGGAAAGCGCGATCGTCGACGCCGTGTTGCACGCGATCACCGCGAGGCGCGGCTGATATCGTTCGACAAGGCGGCCCAGCAACGCGGGAACGCGCGCCGCCAGCTCCTCGTTGCTCTTTCTGCCATAGGGCAGTCCCGCATAATCGGCGGCATAGACGATCGGCGCGGTCGGCAGCAGTGCGCGCGTCGGCCCCAGGACCGTGAGGCCGCCTAGGCCGCTGTCGAAGAAGAGGATGGGGGCGTCGGGGGGCGGGGCGTGCATGGATGCCGCCTAGCAGGCCGGGGCAAGGGCTATCAAATCCATTTTGGTGCCCATCGCGTCCGAATCCGTTGATTGCTTCCCCGAACATCGCCACACTGGCCCCGAACGGAGCGGGGAGTGCCATGACGATATTTTTGCTGATCGCCGGCGGCTATCTCCTCGGCTCGATTCCCTTCGGCGTCATCCTGACCCGCCTGTTCGGCGCGGGCGATCTCCGCCAGATCGGGTCGGGCAACATCGGCGCCACCAATGTGCTGCGCACCGGGCGCAAGGAACTCGCCGCAGCGACGCTGATCCTCGACGGTGCGAAGGGCGCGGTGGCGGTGCTGCTCGCACGGCATTTCGTATCCGAGCTCGGCGACCACGCCGCGATGATCGCGGGGGCGGCGGCGATGATCGGTCATTGCTATCCCGTGTGGCTGAAATTCCGGGGCGGGAAGGGCGTTGCGACCTTGCTTGGGCTGGCGCTCGCGCTCGCTTGGCCGATCGGATTGGTCTTCGCTGTGGTATGGCTCGGCACGGTGCTGCTGCTGCGCATCTCCTCCCTCGGCGGGATGCTCGGCGCGATCTCGGCGCCCCTCGCGGCGCTGGCCTTCGGCCATACGGTTTATGCGATCGGCCTCGCGGCGCTCGCGATGATCGTGCTGTGGCGGCACCGCGAGAATATCGCCCGGTTGCGGGCGGGAACCGAACCGCGCATCGGCGGAAAGAAAGAAACGGCGTGACCCACGCCGAACGGCTGGCGCGGCTGCGACTGATCCGTACGCCGCACGTCGGACCGGTCAGTTGGCACCAGCTGATGTTGCGCTTCGGATCGGGTGAAGCGGCGCTCGATGCGCTGCCCGACCTGGTGCTGCGCGGCGGCGCGGGAAAAGCCCGCATCGCCCCCACCGACATCGCCGAGCGCGAGCTGGATCGCGCGGCCGCACTGGGCGCGCGGCATGTGTTCAGTGACGAGAACGAGTATTCGCCGATGCTGCGCGAGGTCGAGGGCGCACCGCCGGTGGTCGTCGTACGCGGCGACACTGCCATGCTGCGCCGTCCGTGCGTCGCGATCGTCGGCGCGCGCAAC
>NZ_DATMST010000061.1:0-22488 GCF_035565275.1 Sphingopyxis sp. | reverse complement strand
GCCGGGCCATCAGCGCGAGGCGGAGGCTGTGGCGATCGGCGCCCAGGCCGTGAACGGAGGGCGTTCGCGTTTCGACACCGACCGGCTCACGTGGGAGCACTCCGACGCCAGCCAGCGTGGGCGGCCCGTCCGCGCGTGCCGTTGCCGGGACCGCATCCCCCCTATTCGTTCGCCGCGGGCTCATCGGCGATGCATCGGCCGCTGCAAGGGGAGCGGGAACGGTCCAGGGCGCCTTGACGGCATCAGGCGGCGGTACCGCCGGATTCCAGACCATCAGGAGCCGGAGCGCAATCCAGCCCCCGACGCAGAACAGCAGGAAACGCAGCGCGGGCGCGTCACGGCGCACGTCGGCGCGCCGCAGCATCATCGCGCCGTACGCCGCAAGAAAGCATCCTCACGAACCGGGGCGCTTTCCGGATGGTCGGTCTTGTCCCACACGACCTCGCCCGATCGCAGCATCCGCCAGTAGAGGATGATCGCGCGGCGCGCCGCGAGCATGGCGATCATGTTCGCGACGATCGAACGCGGCAACGACATGGCCGCCTCTCCGGGGCCGTACCATCGCGCCGTGAAATGGCCGCGCATCCCCATGCGCCAGATCAGCAGCAGCGCGTTGAAGGCGAGCAGGAGCCGAAGGCCGTCGCCGATGGCAATTGCCTTCCAGCCGAACAGAAATTGCCCGGTCCAGCCGAGCGCGGTTACCATCAGTCCGGCATAAGCGGCAAGGAGGATGAGCGCGGCGAGCGGGGCACGACGGTCGCGCCACAGCATCCAGCGCGCGAGCCAAGCGCGGCTGGCGGGAAGCCCCGCGGAATGCAGCCGCGATCCTGGCCAGCCGAGATGGTCCCACCCCGCGAGCGCAATCCCCGCAACCCAGCGCGACTTCTGCACCACGGCCTTTTCGATCTCGCGAGGGAACGCACCGCGCGATACGATACGCTCGCCGGTCGGTCCGGTCGTATCGATGAAACGTGTACCGAGGCCATAGGCACCGATCAGCATGCCGACTTCATAGTCTTCGGTCAGGCTATCGCAGCGAAACGGGTCGCCCCCGCGCTCGATAGCCAATAGCGCGAGCGCGCGCCGGGTCAGCGCGCAGCCCACCCCGGCAGAGGGTAGCGGCAGGTCGAGACGCGACCGGACGACAAGTTCCTTGCCATGCGCCTCGGCGAACTCGTCGCCATAATGGCCGCCGATCCAGCGCGACCCGCGCTCGATCATCGGCGCGACCGGGATTTGCACCATCGCATTTTCGCCCAGATAGCGACGATAGAGCGCGAGTTCGTCCGGGTGTACATGATCCTCGGCATCGTGGAGAACGACGGCGGCGAAGCGCTCGGCTTCGGCCCTCTCATCCTCGCACAGCGCCGCCCACAGCCGGTTGAGATTGTCACCCTTGGTGGTCGGCCCTTCGCGCTCGCCGATCACGAGCCGCAATCGACGGTCGCGAGCGGCGAGCGGCGAGATGGCGAAGAGCGTCGTGGCATCGTTGGGATAGCAGCCGACATAGAGACGAAAATCCTCGTTCTCCCAGGCCGCGAGCGTCCGGCACAGCATCGCGGGCAGCGCTTTCGCTTCGTCCCATGCGGGTACGAAGACCGCGAAGCGCCCATCAAGCGGCGGCTTCGATGCGGTAGGCGGTTCGCGCCGCCGGCGCGTCGCCAGCCAAAGCGCATCGAACATCAGATCGTCGAGCCCGATCAGCAGGATTCCGACCGATGCGAACAGCATCAGTTCGTGGCCGGCCCCCATCACCAGCCATTCCAGCCATGCGGTCGACAGCTCCACCCTGCTAGTCCGCCCCACTGTGGCGTCATGCCACTCCCGCAGATATTGCTACCCGGTGAGGTCGATTTGTAAAGCGGGGGGCCTGCCGGTAGACAGTCGGCCAATCCTCGCCGAATGAAAGACTTGATCGACCGATGAACCCCCGTTTTCCGCCCCGTTCGGCCTTGCGCGACTTTCTCGAAAGCGAAAGCGCCGGCGGCATGCTGCTGATTATCGCAGCCATTTTGGCGATGATTGTCGCAAATTCGGCGTTCGCGGAACCCTATCAGCACACGATCCATGCGGTAACCGGCCCCGTGCTCACCGACAAACTCGGCCCGATGACCGTCCATTTGTGGATCAACGACGGGCTGATGGCGATCTTTTTTCTGCTCGTCGGGCTCGAGATCAAGCGCGAGTTCGTCGACGGCCGGCTCGCCAGCTGGGACCGGCGGCGGCTGCCCTTCATTGCAGCGGCGGCAGGGATGGCGGTGCCCGCGGCGATCTACATGCTCTTCGCAAGCGGGACGCAGGGGCTCGCCCGCGGCTGGGCGATCCCCGCGGCGACCGACATCGCCTTTGCGATGGGGGTGCTCGCGCTGCTCGGAAAACGCGCGCCGACCTCGCTCAAGCTCTTCCTCGTCACCGTTGCGATCGTCGACGACATGGGCGCGGTCGCGATCATCGCGCTCTTCTATACCGCGAAGATCAACCTGATCGCCCTGGGCGCGGCAGCGGCGATCCTCGGCGTCATGTTTGCGTGCAACCGGAGCGGAATGAAGCACCTTGGCGTTTATCTGACGCTGTTCCTGCTGCTCTGGTACGCGATGCTGCTCTCTGGCGTCCATGCGACGATCGCCGGGGTGCTCGCGGCGATGGCGATCCCGTTCGAGCGCACTCCCGGCGCGCCCGACAGCCAGCATTCGCCGCTGCACCGGCTCGAACACGGCCTTCATCCGTGGGTCGCCTTTGCGATCGTGCCGCTGTTCGGCTTCGCCAACGCCGGGGTCGACGTCCGCGGGCTGGGAATCGACCAGATTTTCGCGCCGCTACCGCTCGGTATCGCCGCAGGCCTGTTCGTCGGCAAGCAGATCGGCATTTTCGGCAGCGTCTGGCTTTCGGTCAAACTCGGCATCGCGGGCCGCCTGCGCGGGGCGACCTGGCTGCAGGTTTACGGCGTCGCGATGCTGTGCGGGATCGGCTTTACGATGAGCCTGTTCATTGGCGGGCTCGCCTTTCCGGGTGAAGCGCTGCTGGTCGAGGAAGCGAAGATCGGTATCCTGATGGGATCGCTCGCTGCGGCGCTGACGGGGTTTGCGATACTGCGCCTCGCACCGCTCCACCCCGAACATGGCGCGGTGGAGAGCGAATCCGATGCGGAGATCACCGCCGACGGCGATGTGCGTGACACCTCCGAAGGCCATGGCTAGACAGCCAACGATGAACAGTCCGATTTCGCTCTCGCTGGCCGCCGCCGCGCTTCTTGCGGGATGTGCCGCCGCGGGCCCCAAAGCTACTGCCGCGAAACCTGGCGTTGCGACGCTCGACGTCCGCCGAACCGCAGCATCGACGAAGGCGCTCGACGAGATCGCCACATCCTATCTGCGGCTCAGCCTCGAAATCGGGACGCATGAGCCGGGCTACATCGACGCCTATTATGGTCCGCCCGAACTGCAAAAGGCGGCCGAGGCGGCGCCCCGTGACAAACCCGCCTTGCTCGCCGCGACACGCGCGTTGATGACGCAGGTCGATCTGGCAGTGCGGCGGATATCCGATCCGCTGGCAAAGCGCCGCGCGACCTTCCTGCGCGCCCAGCTTCGCGCCGCCGAAACCCGGCTCATGATGATGCAGGGTACGCGCTTCACCTTCGCCGACGAGGCCGAGCGGTTGTTCGGGGTGCGCCCGCGCCTCCAGCCGCTCGCAAGCTACGATCCCGAACTCGCGAAGATCGAGGCGTTCGTCCCCGGCGAAGGCGCGCTCGCCGACCGGGTCGAGGCGTATCTCGATGCCTTCACTATCCCCAAAGACCGTCTGCAAAAGACCTTCGACGCCGCGATCGCGCGATGCCGCGGGCGGAGCATGGCACATATCCCGATGCCCGAAGGCGAGAGCTTCCGCCTCGAATTCGTCACCGGCAAGAGCTGGAGCGGGTACAACTATTATCAGGGAGGCTATCACAGCCTGATCCAGGTCAACACCGACCTGCCGATCCGCCTGTCGCGCGCACTCGATCTAGGGTGCCACGAAGGCTATCCGGGGCATCATCTGCTCAACATGAAGCTTGAGGAAAAGCTTGTGAAGGAGCGCGGCTGGGCCGAATTCAGCGTCTATCCGCTCTACAGTCCCCAAAGCCTGATCGCCGAAGGCAGCGCCAACTACGGCATCGACCTTGCCTTTCCCGCGAGCAGCAAGGCCGATACCGAGCGCGACGTGCTGATGCCCATCGCCGAGATCGCGGTGCCGTCGGACGACCGTTACTGGCAACTACTCGCCGCGATCAAGCGTGCGTCGGGGGCACGGCTAACGATCGCGCAGCGATATCTCGACGGCGAAATCGACCGGCCGACGGCGGTCGCGCTGACGCAAAAATACATGCTTGTCTCGCCCCAACGCGCCGAACAGTCGGTGAGCTTCACCGACCAGTATCGCAGCTATGTGATCAACTACGGCCTTGGCGAAACGATGGTGCGCGCCTGGGTCGAGCGGGGCAAGCCGTCGCGCGACGAGATGTGGCGGCGCATGGCGAGGATCGTCAGCGAACCGACGCTGCCTTCCGATTTGCTCGCACGGTGACGCGCGAGGCGGCGGATTACTCCGCCGCCATCGCCATTTCGACGCGCTGGGGACCGCGGATCACGCCGCCCGGCGTCGGCCCCTGCATCGTGCCGTCCCTGAAGGTCACGACGCCCGACTTGATTGTCGCGACATAGCCGTCGGCCTTTTGCAGCAACCGCTTGCCGCCCGCAGGCAGGTCGAAGGCGAGCCAGGGCTTGCCGAGCTTGATCGCATCCATGTCGATGACGTTCAGATCGGCGAGATAGCCCGGCGCGAGGACGCCGCGATCCTCGAGGCCATAGAGCAGCGCGGTATCGCGGCACTGGCGCTTCACGGCGTGCTCTAGCGCGATGCGCTTGCCCGCACGGTCGCGGACCCAGTGCTGGAGCATGAAGGTCGGCGAGGCGGCGTCGCAGATCGTCCCGCAATGCGCGCCGCCATCCGACAGGCTGTTGACCGTATCGTCCGACGCTTGCAGATCCTCGAGGAAATTGAGGTTGCCGTCGCGATAGTTCAAAATCGGGAAATAGATGAAGCCCTTGCCATCGTCCTTCATGAGGAGGTCATAGGCATATTCGGACGGCGAGACCCCGGCGGCCGCGGCGCGCGCCATGATGCTCTCGTCCATCTTCGGTTCGTAGTTGAAGTCGGGGTCCATTTCGAAATGGACCGGCCAGCCGAGGGCAACGACCTTCAGGAAATCGAGAATATCGCTTTCGGGCCAGACATTCTCCTCCCCGATCATCCGCGCCCTGAACGCCGGGTCCTTGAGCTTCGCCAGCTGCTGCTCCCACGGCAAGTCGATGATCTCGTTCCACGCGGGCTTGAAGCGGAACGGATGCACCGTCCCCTGCCAGGCCATGATGATGCCGTTGCCGCGCAGCGCGATCTGCGCGACGATGTTCGCGCCGGTCGCATTCTGTTTGCGCATTTCCGAGATCTGTTCCTCGAGCGGCAGTTCCTTGGCGATCGACTGGAGTGCGGCGAAGGTCACCGGCAGCCCGGTCTCGCGGCTCAAATCGCCCATCCACTGGAACTCGTTCCACTCGCGTTTCATGTCGCTCGCCATTTCGAACACGCCGTAACCCACGCGCCCCATCGCGCGGCCGATCGCGATCAGTTCCTCTGCGGTCGCGGTGGTGCCGGGGACGAGCTCGCCGTCGACCGACTTGTGGAGCACGGTACGGCTGGTCGAAAAACCGAGCGCCCCCGCGCGCACCCCTTCCTCGACGATCCGCGACATTTCGGCGATGTCCGCATCGGTCGGGATCGCGCCGGGCTTTTCGCGGTCGCCGAGCACATAGGCGCGCACGGCGCCGTGCGGGACGTGGCAGGCGACATCGACGGTGCGCGGCAGTTTTTCGAGCGCGTCCATATATTCGGGGAAGGTTTCCCAATCCCACGACATGCCTTCGGCGAGTGCGGTGCCGGGGATGTCCTCGACGCCTTCCATCAGGCTGATCAGCCAGTCGTGGCGGTCGGGCCTGGCGGGGGCGAAGCCGACGCCGCAATTGCCCATGACGACAGTGGTGACGCCGTGCCAGCTCGACGGCGCCATTTCCGCGTCCCACGTCGCCTGCCCGTCATAATGGGTGTGAACGTCGACGAAACCGGGGGTGACGATCTTGCCCGCAGCGTCGATCTCTTCGCGTCCGGAATCGAGGTTTTCGCCAATCGCGACGATCCGGTCGCCATCGACCGCAACGTCCGCGACAAAGGGCGCGCCGCCCGAACCATCGACGACGGTGCCGCCGCGAATCACCAGATCATGCATGTCCGCTCTCCCGATTTTTTAGTTTCACCGAAAAACCTATCATCAAAATCGCGAGATGCAAATAAGCGCGCCCGGGCTGCGGCAAGGCGCTATGATGGCAGGGTCAAGCAACAGGAGTCGCCGTCATGTTCCGTTCGCTTTCCTTCGCCTTTCTCCTCGCCGCGACCGTCCCGCTCGCAGCGCAGCAGCCTGCCACGCCCGATTATGGTGCCGCGCTCGCCGACCCCGCGCGTCCCGCCGCCGACCGCGACCGCGACGCGGTGCGCAAGCCCGCCGAACTGCTTGCTTTCGCGCAGGTCGCCCCCGGCGAACAGGTCGGCGATTTCGTGATGGGCGGCGGCTATGTCACCCGCCTTCTCGCCGCCGCAGTCGGCCCCGCCGGACGCGTCTATGCCTTCCAGCCCGCCGAGTTCATCGCGTTCAAGAAACAATATGGCGACGATCAGGCCGCGGTCGATGCCGCCTATGCCAATGTCGATGCTGTCGCCGGTCCCTTCGCCGCGCCCGCCTTTCCCGTGCCGCTCGACACGATCATCACCGTGCAGAATTTCCACGATCTGTATCTGAAGCCCTTTCCCGAGGGAACGGGCGACAAGGCGAGCGCGGCGCTGTTCGCGGCGCTGAAGCCCGGCGGCACACTGGTGATCGTCGACCATAGCGCCGCCGACGGCAGCGGCATAACGCTGTCGGACAGTTTGCACCGGATCGACAAGGATGCAGTGGTCGCAACCTTGACCAAGGCGGGTTTCAAGCTCGAAGCCGAAAGCGACCTCTATCGCCGCCCCGCCGATCCGCGTAGCGCCAATGTCTTCGACAAGGAAATCCGCGGCAAGACCGATCAGTTCACCCTGCGCTTCCGCAAACCGGGATAAGATATGACCAGCAACGACGAAGATTATGTCTATGACGAGGCCAGCGGCGAGTGGCTGTCCGCGAGCGAAGCACGCGACCGGGCGGCGGCCGCGGCGGCGGGTCCCGATGTCCGCGACGCGGTCGGCAATCTGCTCAGCGACGGGGACTCGGTGGTTCTGGTCAAGGACCTGCAGGTGAAGGGTGCGGGCCAGACGCTGAAGGTCGGCACGGTGATCAAGTCGATTCGCCTGACCGGCGACGATCAGGAAATCGATTGCCGTCACGACGGCATCAAGGGGCTGGTGCTGCGCGCCGAGTTCGTACGGAAGCGTTAGGCAGGGGCCGCCAATTGCACTACCTCTATCTCACCATCGCCATCGTCGCCGAAGTGATCGCGACCTCCTTCCTCAAACAGTCGGACGGTTTCCGGAACCTCGGCCCGTCGCTGATCATGGCAGCAGGCTATATCGTCGCCTTCTATTTCCTGTCGCTGGCGCTGCGCGACATTCCGACCGGCATCGCATATGCGATCTGGTCGGGGGTCGGCATCGTGCTGATCGCGACCGTCGCCTGGATCTTTCAGGGTCAGCGCCTCGACGCGCCCGCGATGATCGGCATGGCGCTGATCGTTGCGGGGGTGGCGGTGATGAACATCTGGTCGAAGACGGCCGCGCACTGACGGACGGGCGCTCGGGCGTTCAGGAAAACAGGCCCTTCCTCGGCCCCAGATATCCGAAGAGGTAGGCTGCAACCTTTCGCATCTGGATTTCCTCGGCGCCCTCGGTGATCCGGTAGCGGCGGTGGTGGCGATAGATATGCTCGAACGGCTTGTGGCGCGAATAGCCGATGCCGCCATGGACCTGCATCGCGCGGTCGGCCGCCTCGCAGACAAGCCGGTTCGCCCAGTAATTGCACATGCTGACCTTGTCGGAGAGCGTGCGTTCGATCTCCTTGTGCGGGGTATTGTCCATGTCCCACGCGGTCTTGCGGATCAGCAGGCGCAGCATCTCGGCCTGCGTCGCCAGTTCGACGAGCGGGAACTGGATCGCCTGGTTCTTCGCCAGCGCTTCGCCGAACGGCTTCCTTTCCCGGGCGTAGCGCACGCTTTCCTCGATACAGAAGACCGCCGCGCCCAACGATGACGCCGCCTGCCGGATGCGGTTCTGGTGGACGAAGCTCTGTGCGATCGACAACCCGCCATCGACCGGGCCCAGCCGCGCGCTGTCGGGCACCCAGACGTCGGTAAAGGTCATTCGGGGATGGTCGGTCGGCATGTTGAAGGTCCACATATATTCATCGACCGTCATTCCCGGCGTGCCCGTCGGGACGAGCAGGCACGAAATGCCCTTCGCATCGCCGTCATCGCCGCTCGTGCGGCAGAAGGTCGCGCAATGCGTCGCGACATGCATGCCGGTGATCCACATCTTGCGCCCGTTGATCAGCCAGCCGTCGACACCGCCCCGCGTCTCTCGCACCGCGCGCGTTTCCATGTGGGTCGCATCCGATCCGTGATCGGGTTCGGTGAGCCCGAACGCGGTACGGCGGTTCCCCTCGAACCCGCCGAGAATGAATTCCTGCTTCTGCTCGTCGCTCGTGCCGAACTGTTCGAACATTTCGACGAACGGGAAATTGCCGACGATGCTGTGCTCGTTCTGCAGATCATTGTGGAGGCCCAGGCCTTTCGCGGCGAAATGTTCGCGGATCACCGCCATCCACAGGTTCGACCCGTCCTTGCCGCCATATTTCTTCGGCGCCGAGAAGCGCCAGTGGCCCGCGGCATCGGCCTTGCGCGTCGCCTGTTTCAGGAGCTGTTCCCACTCATGGCGCGGCAGCCCCTGATTGTCCCAGTCGGTGCGGCTGTGCTCGCGGCGATGGTCGAAGAAGCGGATATTGTCATCGGCCAGTTCGAGCGGCCTGATCTCGGCCGCGATGAAGGCATCAAGTTCGTCGAGATACGCCTGCAAGTCGGCGGGCATCGCAAAATCCATCAATCGCTCTCCGTCCTGAATGATGCACCGGCATAGCCGGTGTTCTAGCCGCCGCAGCCCCCGCACCCGCCGCAGCCACCACCGCCGCATCCACCGCCGTCGCCGCCGCCATCACCTCCGCCCCCCGAGCCGCTATCGCTCTGCGTGCGCATCTGGTGGAGCGCGGCAAAGGCCGACCCCGCGAGCACGGTCGTTCCGAACAGCGCGACCGCGCGGCCCGTCTCGTCGGTCGTCGGCGCGCGACGGAGCCGCTCGTGGCGCTCGCGCGCCGACGCGACCGCTTCGACCGCGCCCCCGGTGCGCCGGTCGACGGCAAAGATCCGGATCAGGATCGCGATCAGCGTGACGACCAGAAAGGCAATCAGGAACCCGACCGGCTTGTCGCGCGACAGACCGACCATCAGCTTGGCGCTCCCGAACAGGAAAAGTCCGGTGAACGGCAACGCCGCGACCAGTCCGATCCGCCGCGCTTCGCCGCGATCGATCAGCAGGCGGCTCGCGATCAGCCGGCGCTCGATCGCTTCGGCGTGCGGCTTTGCCGCCTTGGCGAAATCATCCCAGCTTGCGGGCATCGACACCGCGAGCAGCGCGCGATCGAGGCTGGCGCCGCCCGGGACCCCGCTGCCGCGAAGGAAGCGCTTGCCTTCCTGTATCACCAGCGCACCCGAAGCGAGCAAGCGCGCAACGCCAGCCTCGACCAGACGCGGCGCATGCCCCGCGAGAAAGGCGAGTGTCTCGTCATCGGGCGTTCCAGCCGACTGCCCCGACGGGCGAAGCCGTCGCGGAATGATCACCGCCAATCTCCAGGCGGCGACAAACAGGATGAAATAGAGGAAAAGGAACGCCGGACCGTGCCAGTCGAGTGGATTGTCCATCATTCCTCCCATCATCCTGCGACGAACCAAAGTGCGATCAGCGTCACGGCTATCACAGCGAACAGGGCCGCACCACGCCGCACCGCCGCCTTGGGCACGATCCAGTGATCGATGGTCGATACGCGCACCGCGCGCGGGTCGACGACCAGCCGCCGGTGCGCATCGGGCCAGATGTCGGCGGGCGGACATGCGTCGAACCAGCGCTCGTAACTTGCGAGCGTGTCCGCATATTGGGCGAAATAGCGATGCTGCTCGTCATTGCCGCCGGCGGTCGGTCCGTGATGCAGCGGCCTTTCCAGTATCTCTTCACACAGGTGGTCCCAATAATCGCGGCTATAGGTCAGATGAAGGTGCCACGCCTGATCGACCGCGTCCGGCGGGGTGACCTGATGCCCCGCGACCGCGGCGAGAAACAGGAAACGGCGATATTCGTCCATCACGCGCGCGGCATGTTCGGCGGTCCAGCCATTCTCGCGCGCCAGTCGCGCCTCGAATGAAAAGGCCGCGTCATCGGGACCGACGCGATAGGCCGCAAGCAAGGGCCACAGCGGATGGGTTCCCGCGTTCATCCGCCCCAGAGCGTCCGCGCGCGTTCAAGCGCGGCATATTTGGGACTGTCGACCGCACATTTGTCGAGCGCCGCGCGCCGCATCACCGCGAGCAGGCCGGGCTCGGCCAGCGTCGTCGAGCCCGACAGCAGCGCGTCCGCGAGCGCCTTGTTCCCGGCGCACACTCCGGCGTCGAGGTCGCGCATCACAATGCCGAGTGCGTTCATCGCAACCGCGACCTGAAACTTCGCGTGCCCTTCGGCAGCGGGTTTGATGTCATCATTCAGCCAGTCGCGCACCGCCTGCACCATCTCGCGGTTGGCCGGTTCGCCGGCGGGCGCGACGGCGGATGACGGCGAAGCGGGCAACGCCCTCGTCCGTTCGGCCTCCGGCGCCTCTTCGCCGAGCAGATGGACCAGATCGAGTTCCTGCTCGGCGGTGCGCCGTCCGACGACGACACGTTCGACGGTTGCATCAGCCCCGCTGCGCCACGCCTGCCCCATCTGCAAACAGCCGAGCGCCCACCAGAGCGTGCGGTAGACCAGCCAGAAACGAAAACGGTCGCGGTCGACCGGCGCCCCGCCCGCGGCTTCATACGCCGCAAAATAATCCTCGAGCGGACCGACGCCGAAGGCCGGCCGGTCGATCCGGCCGAAACGCCACACGGGCATGCAGCCGAAGGCGAGGTCCTCGTGCGCGTCGCCGCGATGCGCAAGCTCCCAGTCGAGCACCGCGGCAAGCCCGTCCGCATCGACCATGATATTGCCCATCCGATAGTCGCCATGGACGAGCACGGCGGGCGCGGGTGCCGGCAGATGATCCTCGCACCAGCGGATCGCGAGCGCGATCGCCGGCCGGTCTCCGCCGTAGGAAAGAAAGCGTGCCTTCAGTTCGGCCAGCGCTTTGCCCGTATCCATCAGCGGGATCGCCGCCGGGATCGCATCGGCGGCAATCGCGTGGATATGCGCCAGCTCGCGCCCGAGATCGGCGAGCAGCGACGGCGGCGGGTCGGCCAGTATCGTCGCGGGATTCACCTCGGCGACAACGCGGCGCATTACATAACCGGTGCCCATGCCGTCGCCGTCTGCCAAAATGCCGACGACCTCGGGCGCCCTGACCCCCGATGCGCGGGCCGCCATCACGAGTGCCGCCTCGTCGGCGTGGTCATAAGGCCGTCCCGCCATATAGTCGGCCGACGGCGCGCGGCGCAGCACATAGCCGCCACCTGCCCAGTCGAACGCCCAGCTTTCCATATTGGCCCCGCCCGACAGGCGGGCCAGCCCGCCAAGCGCGCCGGGTCCGGCAATGCGGGCCATCACGGCGGACAGCAGGGCAGGAAAATCGTTCATGCGGTGATGGTGCGGATTATGCGACCCGAGCGCAAGCCGCCAATCCTGTCAGGCCGCAAGGGATACGCGACAATGCGGGCCGCCGCGATATCCCGGCGAAGGCACTATATCTTGAACCGCACCCTGTTGACATAATAGGAGGCGACGGGTTTTCCGGCCGCGTCCAGTGCGGGTTCGAACTGCGCGCGCGTCATCATCCCCTTGCACACCGCGTCGTCGAACTCCTTTGGCCGCGTCGATTGCTGGATATGGCAGCTGCGGGGCTTGCCCTGCTCGTCGACGATCAGGCGGAAATGCACCAAGCCCTGATATCGACCGCGCAGCATTTCGCGCGGATAGTCCTTCCTGTTCATCCAGTCTCCGGGACTGCCGACCGGGGCCACCCGCCGCGAGAGCGACTTGTGCGCCGCGGCATCGATACCCCAGCCGCGCAACAGGTCGTCGGTGCAGGCCGCGAGTATCTTTTCGGCGCTCGCCATCGATCCGGTTTCCAGCCGAATCGCCTGCTTACCGGGGATTTGGAGGTCAAGAAAACGGATCCGCTCGTAGAGCGCCGGATCGACGGCCTGGTGCCGACGCGGCCCTTCGCTCTCCTCGTCGGCCGCCAAAGCAGGGTTATAGCCCGCGATCCACAATCCGCCGGTGAGGACCAGCGCCGCCTTGCCATCGTCGAGGGTGCCCGGGGTGAAACCCTTTTCGAACGCCGGATCGTCGGGGCCAAAGCGAAGGGTGATCCTGCGTATATCACTGTGCACCGTCATCGGTCGCCCGGTCAGCGTCATATGGACGATCTGCCCCGGCCTGAACCGGTCGAGGACGAGCACAACCTGATCGTTCCCCGTTCCGAACGACCGCGCCAGCCGGCAACTGTCGTCGGCATAGTTGACGTGCCACTTCGACGATGGCGCAAGCTGCAACATATCCCCGGCATGCGCCGGCGCGGCAGTGGCGACCACCGCAGCCCCGGTCAAACAAGCGAAACAGCGTGCCATGATTCCCTCCTCCGACAGGGATAAATTTATAGAATCGCGCTATAAAGGCAATCTCATCCGATGGTCCCCCACGATACATAATCCTCGACATGCGCGTTGGGCCGGCGGAAGCTGGTGAAGCTCATGCTCGCGGAAAGATCGAGCGCCTCGATCTGGTGCCACCATCCGACCGGGAGGAAGATCGCCTCGCCCGGCTTGAGGACTGTTTCAAGCACGGGAGAACTCGCGCCGGCCAAAGCCTCATTGCCCCAATCGGAAAAACAGTGACGGCTGTTCCGCATGCGATCGAGCGCCCAGGGCGGCGCCATCCGTACATGTTTCCGCCCCATCACCTGTACGAGCAGGTTGTTGGTGAGGTCGTGGTGCCACGGCGTGAGCGTCCCCTTCGGCCCCAGCCAGAAGAACCCGTCGCGTGCTCCCCGGTCGTCGAGCAGGTCGACCGGCGCCAGATCGTCCCACAGGATGCTCAGCGCCGCGGCGTTCGTTCCGCTGTTATAGGCGGTCAGATAGACGTCGTTGCTCGGCTCGTCTTTGCGAAGCCAGTCGATCAGATCCGCAAAGCGGACGAGGCGGCGGTGGTCGTCCTTGGCCAGCTCGTAATCGGGATCGCGCTCGCGCTCGACCTGCGCCTCGACGACGGCATCGCCGGCGACGCGCGCGAAATGATCGAGCGACCAGCGTGTCAGCGCGGGCCAGTGATCGACGATGCCGGTCAGCTTCGCGGGCCGGTTCGCTTCGTAGTAATGGCGATAGAAATAATCGGTATCGGGCGCCTGCAGCGTATCGAGGGCAAAGCCGCCATCGGCCTCGCGCGCCAGCCGCTCCTGATTGGCGAGCAGCCAGCCCTGCTTCGCCATGCGCGCCGCCTGCCGTCGCAGCATCGCCGCCATCGGATCCTTGCCCAGCCGGTCGATCTCGTATCGGGCCGATGCGGCCGACACCCCCGACGCGACCAGCCGCGCGTGCAGCGCGGCATCGTCGTCGCCCGCCGCGAGGCCTTCGGCGATTAGAACGCGTTTGTCGGACTGCGACATCATGAACCTCCCCCACCGCTGAAGAACATGATTATGACAGATGGATGACGTCCGGGGCCAGTATCTAGTCGCCTGCGGGCCCCCGATAGTCCGGGCCATAGACCGCAGCGCGGAAATCGCGGTGCAGCGTGCCGTCATAGGGCATCGTCTGCACGAAAAAGACCGCGGTCAGCTTGTTGGCGGGGTCGACCCAGAACAGGGTCGAGGCGGCGCCATCCCAGAAAAACTCCCCGACCGCGCCGCGATTCTCCTCCGGCGTCTGCGGCGATGCCTTGCGGACGGCAACGTCGAAGCCGAAGCCGACCGCACCCTTGCCCGGCAGCCACGCGCGTTCGGTGATCGCGGGATCGAGCTGATCGGTCGCCATAAGCTTTACGGTCGAGGGTTTGAGAATGCGCACGCCATCAAGCTCGCCCTTGTTCAGCAACATCCGCGCAAAACGTTGATAATCGTCAAGCGTTGAAGCAAGCCCGAAGCCGCCCGGGGTCAACGCATTGTCCCGGAAATTGAGCTTCTGCGCCTCGGCCGCATCCTGCTGGACGAGCTCGCTGCCGCTCTTCACATTCATCGCCGCGAAGCGCGGCAACTTCGCATCGGGCTGGCGCCACGCGGTGTCGGCCATCTTCAGCGGTTCGAAGATATGGGCGTGGACATAGGCAGCGAAGGGCTGACCCGACAGTTTCTCGACCAGCGCCGCCTGCACATCGACCGCGATGCTGTATTCCCACCGGGTACCCGGCTGGAAAAGCAACGGCACCCCCGCCAGCCGCCGGCTCGCCTCGGCCAGCGGGATCGTCAGTGCGAGCGGGTCGGCGGCGACATAGGCGTCGTGCGCGGGCGTCGGCCCCGCGCCATAGGCGAAGCCCGCGGTGTGGCGCATGATGTCGCGGACGGTGATCGGACGTCCGGCAGCGATATAGCGCGGCTGGCCCGCTGCATCCCTGCCCGCATAGACGCGCATCTCGGCATATTCGGGCAGATATTTCGACAACGGATCGTCGAGGTGGAACTTGCCCGCCTCCCAAAGCTGCATCAGCGCGACGCCGGTCACCGGCTTGGTCATCGAATAGATTTGCGCGATCGTGTCACGGCGCATCGGGCGTCTGGCTTCGCGGTCGGCCATGCCGGCGCTGCCGAAATAGACCTCGCGTCCGTCCTGCCAGATCAATGCCGAGGTGCCCGCAGCGCGGCCATCCGCGATCATCGCTTTCAGCGCAGCGTCGATCCGCGCCCTGTCGATCTTCGACGTTTCGACGGACATGGCCTGCGCCCGCGCGGGCGATGCGGAGAACGAAAATGCGACCGCGGCCGAAAGCATGGCCAAAGCGATTGCCGCTGCGCGCATGGTTCTTCTCCCCTGTCCGGCGGACGAGCGCCGGTTCGGGGTATCTCACAGGGTTCGGCCCGGCAGGTCAACTCGGCAGCGATGTGAATAGGTTTGCGACTATTCGGCCGTCGCGGGTTCCACGGCGGCCAGGCTGCCGTTCTGGATCAACCATCGGGGATGTCCTGCCTGCACCGATATCATGATCCGGTCGATCGCGGCGGCGACCTGCTCGCCCTCCGCGTCGCGGTCGCGCTGGACGATGACGCGGCGCGCCTGCGCGTCGATCAGCACGCGCTCGCGCGGCAACAATTCGCCGACAGTCAGGCCCGCAAGGATAGCGCGGCTGGCCTCCTCGCGCTCTTCGAGCGTCGCAATGCGGCGGTTGAGCTGTTCCTCGACCTGCACCGCGGCGTTGGTCTGCTGGCGCAACTGGACGATGTTGACCCGCACGTCGCGGTCGAGCTCGCCGCGGATCTTTGCCGCGAGCTTGTTATCGAGTCGGCCGGCATAGCGATCTACGAGTACAACCCCGTCAACCGCCACCGCATCGCCTTCGACCCGCACATTGAGGCTGTCGACGCGGTCGCCTTCGCCGAGCAACGACCGCAGCTCGGCCTGCACCACCGACCGCGCGCGCACTTCGCCCGCGAGGCTGTTGAGCGTCAGCGCGAGCGGGATCGACAGGATGCCGAGCGTTACGACGATTCCGGCAACCTGCATCGCGGTGTGCTGGCGCGTCAGCGACGGGCCGAAATGATTGAGCCGCGCGACGATCGTCGCGGCGAAAGCGATGGCGAGCGTGTTGGTGAGGAACAGGAGCGCGGCGCCGAGCGCGAAGTCGAATCGCCCGGTGACAAGACCGAAACCCACGGTGGAGAGCGGCGGCACCAGCGCGGTCGCGATCGCGACGCCGACCATCACGCCTGACAGCTTGCGCATGATCGCATAGACGCCCGCGATTCCGCCAACCACCGCGACGCCAAGGTCGAGCAGGGTCGGCTGGGTCCGCGCGCGCAGTTCAGGCGTGACGTCCTTGATCGGCGACAGCCAGATGATCAGCATCGCAACGAGGATCGCGACCGCTGTGCCGGCGGCGAGGGTGATCAGCGAGCGCTTGATCAGATTGCTTTCGATCGTTGCGAGACCGAAGCCGAGCCCCATGATCGGTCCCATCAATGGCGACACGAGCATCGCGCCGATGACGACCGCGGTCGAGCTTTGCAGCAGGCCGAGCGTCGCGATCGCCGCCGCCAAAATAATCAGCAGAAGGAATTTTTTGTCGAGCCGCGCATCGCGCGCGACGCTCGCCAGAATCAACGAGCGGCCGTGGGCGTCGCCCCCGGCCGCTGCGTCATTTTCGTCTTTCTGTGCCGCGCGGCGACCGCCGGCGTTGAACGGCGCGTCGCCCGGTCCGGGCACCCCGGGATGATTACCGGCCACGGAAGCCGCTTAGATCTTCCCGGTCAGTTCGGGAACCGCGTTGAAGAGATCGGCGACAAGACCGAAGTCGGCGATCTGGAAGATCGGGGCGTCTTCGTCCTTGTTGATCGCGACGATCGTCTTCGAGTCCTTCATCCCGGCGAGATGCTGGATCGCGCCCGAGATGCCGATCGCGAAATAGACCTGCGGCGCGACGATCTTGCCGGTCTGGCCGACCTGATAGTCGTTGGGGACATAGCCCGCATCGACCGCGGCGCGCGATGCGCCGAGCGCGGCGCCGAGCTTGTCGGCGAGCGGCACGATGACTTCTTCATATTTCTCGCTCGAACCGAGCGCGCGGCCGCCCGACACGATGATCTTCGCCGAGGTCAGCTCGGGACGCTCCGACTTGGCGATTTCGGCGCCGACGAAGCTCGAGATGCCGGCATCGCTGCCCGCGCCCACGGCTTCGATCGAACCCGAACCACCCGAGGTCGCGGCCTTGTCGAACGCAGTGCCGCGAACGGTGAGAACCAGCTTCGCATCCGACGATTCGACGGTCGCGATCGCATTGCCGGCGTAGATCGGGCGGGTGAAGGTCTTCGGACCCTCGACCGACAGGATTTCCGAGATCTGCATCACGTCGAGCAAGGCTGCGACGCGCGGCGCGATATTCTTGCCGGTGGTCGTTGCCGGCGCGAGGAACGCGTCGTGGCTGCCCATCAGGTCGGCGACGAGTGGCGCGATATTTTCGGGAAGGTTGTTCGCAAAGGCGGCGTTGTCGGCGACATGCACCTTGCCGACGCCGGCGATGCCGGCGGCTTCCTTGGCGACCGCATCGACGCCCGAACCGGCGACGAGCAGATGAACTTCGCCGAGCTTCGACGCGGCGGTGACCACCGCGAGCGTGGCGTCCTTGACGGCGCTGCCGTCATGTTCGACCCAAACCAGAGTTTTCATGAGTGCACTCCCAGAGCCTTGAGCTTGGCAACCAGTTCATCGACATCGGCAACCTTGACGCCGGCCGAACGGGCGGCGGGTTCGCTGACCTTGACCACCTTGACGCGCGGTGCGGTGTCGACGCCGTAATCGGCGGGGGTCTTGGTATCGAGCGGCTTCGACTTCGCCTTCATGATGTTCGGCAGCGAGGCGTAGCGCGGCTCGTTCAGGCGAAGGTCGGTGGTCACGATCGCCGGAAGCTTCAGCTTCACCGTTTCGAGACCGCCGTCGACTTCGCGCGTCACGTTGACGCTGTCGCCATCGACATTGACCGCGCTGGCGAAGGTGCCCTGCGCCCAACCCGTCAGCGCGGCGAGCATCTGGCCGGTCTGGTTGTTGTCGTCGTCGATCGCCTGCTTGCCGAGGATCACGAGACCCGGCTGTTCGGCATCGGCGATCGCCTTGAAGATCTTCGCGAGCGCGAGCGGCTCGACGGTGTCATCGGTCTGGACGAGAATCGCGCGGTCGGCGCCCATCGCGAGCGCGGTGCGGAGCGTTTCCTGCGCCTTCGCCGGGCCGACGGAAACCGCGACGACCTCGGTCGCGACACCCTTTTCCTTGAGGCGGATCGCTTCTTCGACACCGATCTCGTCGAACGGGTTCATCGACATCTTCACATTGGCCAGGTCAACGCCCGTGCCGTCGGCCTTGACCCGCGGCTTCACGTTGTAATCGAGCACCCGCTTTACGGGGACGAGGATTTTCATAGCTTTTAAAGCTCCTCTCGAAGAATTGTGCACTGCGCCATAATTGGCGTTTACGTAAACGTCAACTAGCAGTCCCTGGTTCCTCTCCCCTTGAGGGAGAGGATAGGAAGACTTGGCCCGAAAGACCTAGTCGGGCTTGGTGAGGTCTGGACGTTGCCACCCTCACCGCTGCGACCGGGCAGCAAGCTGCCAAGTCTGGCCGCCTCTCCCCGAGGGGAGAGGCAATTCTCTATCACGCGACCTTGCGAACCTCGGCGACAATCTTCTGTGCCGCATCGCCAAGATCATTTGCCGCAACGATCGGCAGGCCCGAATTGGCGAGGATGTCCTTGCCCTCCTGAACGTTCGTGCCTTCGAGGCGGACGACGAGCGGAACCGAAAGGTTCACTTCCTTCGCCGCGGCGACGATGCCGTCGGCGATGATGTCGCACTTCATGATGCCGCCAAAGATGTTGACGAGGATGCCCTTCACGGCGGGATCCTTGAGGATGATCTTGAACGCTGCGGTCACCTTTTCCTTCGAAGCGCCGCCGCCGACGTCGAGGAAGTTGGCGGGGAATTCGCCGTTGAGCTTGATGATGTCCATCGTCGACATCGCGAGGCCCGCGCCGTTCACCATGCAGCCGATATTGCCGTCGAGCTTGATGTAGGCGAGGTCATATTCCGACGCCTCGACCTCGGCCGGATCTTCTTCGGTCAGGTCGCGCAGCTCGGCGAGGTCCTTGTGGCGGAACATCGCATTGCCATCGAACGCCACCTTGGCGTCGAGGACGAGCAGTTCGTCGCCGTTCGCGCCTTCGCAAACCGCGAGCGGGTTGATTTCGATCTGTTCGGCATCGGTGCCGAGGAACGCGGCATAGAGACCGCCGAGGACCTTGGCCGCCTGCTTCGCGAGGTCGCCTTCCAGCCCGAGCGCCGCGGCGACGCTGCGCCCGTGGTGGGGCTGGATCCCGGTGGCGGGGTCGATGGTGATCGTGTGGATCTTTTCCGGCGTGTCGTGCGCGACGGTTTCGATGTCCATGCCGCCTTCGGTCGAGGCGACGACCGCGATGCGGCTGGTGGCGCGGTCGACGAGCAAGGCGAGGTAGAATTCCTGCTTAATGTCGGCGCCGTCGGTGATGTAGAGGCGGTTGACCTGCTTGCCATGCTCGCCGGTCTGGATCGTCACCAGCGTGTTGCCGAGCATATCCTTGGCATGTGCTTCGACTTCCTCGATCGTCTTGGCGAGGCGGACGCCGCCCTTGGCATCAGGGCCGAGTTCCTTGAACTTGCCCTTGCCGCGGCCGCCCGCGTGAATCTGCGACTTCACGACATAGAGCGGCCCGGGGAGTTGCTTCGCGGCTGCGACGGCTTCCTCGACACTCATCGCGGCGATGCCTTTGGGGACAGCGACGCCAAATTTCGCGAGCAGTTCTTTCGCCTGATATTCGTGGATGTTCATGAGGTCTGCCGGGCCTTTCGACTCTGGAAGGGGAGGATCGGCGCCGCCTAAGCACAAGTTTGGCAGCAATTCTACCCCCCGGGACCCCCAGATAATCTTGTGCATGGCAAAGGCTTGCGGCCAGCCGGTCCGTCTTCCGGATGACGTCAAGAGCCCGAGCTGATAACCGGGCGGGGTCGAGCTACGGGATAAGGGACGCGAAGATGCGGATAAAGCTTCTTGTTTTGGCGTTATCGGCATTCGCCGGTCAGGGCGCCGCGACGGCCCAGGTAAACCAGTCGCTCGATGTCCAGGTCATCGAGGCGCCGAAAATCGTCCGGATCGGCGCGACCGACCAGCTCGTCTATGAGCTCCACCTCACCAATTTCTCGAGTCACCCGGTCGAGCTCAACGGGCTTGTGATCGAGGCAGGTAACCGGCACACGCCGCTAAAAACCTATAGCCGAGACGAGCTGCCTCAGGCGATGGATCTCGTCGGACCACCTGAAGCCAACGCGCGTATCATTCCAACCGGCCGCCGCGCCGTCGTCTATGTCGGCGCCCCCGTCCCGGCCGCCTTTCCTCGCGAGCCGATCTCGCACCGTCTGACGCTGAGCAAGATCGACACCGACGAGGCCGACTTCACGATTTCGGGCGGTGCGGCAACGCTGGAGACGGCCGCGCTGCCCCGCCTGTCACCGCCGCTGCGCGGGGGCCCCTGGGTCGCTGTGTATGATCCCGCCATGGAACGCGGCCATCGCCGGGTCTTCTATGCTACCGAAGGGTCGGCAACCCTGCCTGGCCGTTTCGCGATCGACTTCATGAAGGTGGACGCGAGCGGCAAGCTGTCTGCGGGCGATGCCGATATTCCTGCAAACCATCATGGCTTCGGTGCCGCAGTGCTGGCAGTCGCCGACGGCACGATCGTTGCGGTGCGCGACGATGTACCCGATCCGGCGACGGCCAAGGGACGGACGAACCCCGCGATCGCCGACGCGAGCGGCAATTATGTCATGCTCGACATCGGTGGCGGGCGCATCGCGACCTATGAGCATCTGAAGCAGGGCGCGCCGGTCGAGGTGGGTGACCGCGTCAAGGCGGGACACGTCATAGGTTTCCTCGGCTTCACCGGCCAGGCCAGCGCCCCGCATCTGCACTTTCATCTGGCGGATCGCGCGTCAATCCTTGGCGCCGAGGGCCAGCCCTACGTTTTCGCGTCGCTCACGCGGCTGGGGCGATATGAAACAATCGACAGCTTTTTCCGCGGCGAGACATGGCCGCCCGCTGACCGTTCCGAAACCGTGCGTGACAGCTTTCCGCCGCCAAACCTCGTGGTCCGCTTTCCGGGCGACTGAAGGCCTAGCGCAACGCGCAAAGTGCGGCCGAACTCGTCGAGACGGTCAGGATTTCAGGATCCTTGAGTGCGCGGACCTTGCGAAAAAACTGGTCGAGCGTGAGGTCGGTGACGTGCTTGTCCTTGAGGCTGCCGAGGGCCGACAGGCGCCGCAGTTGGACGAGCGACAGCCGGTCGACCATGCGTTCGGCCATGCAAGCCGACATCGCTTTCGAAAGACCCGCGTTGTTGAGGCCATTGCGCAGCCGCGTCTCCGGCGTCGCGCAGGCGGCGAGCGTGAGCGACAGCAGCAGCGGAACCGCAACCCATGACTTCATCGTCTTACTTTCCATGGAATTCGGCGACCGCGCCCGACACAGCCTGCATCAGCGCCATGCGCGCCGGGATCGACGAGGTGGTGCTGCCGAGCATGACGACGATGGCATAGCGGGTGCCGTCGGGCGCCGTGGCAATACCGATATCGTTATAACCCGCGGTCATGCCATTCAGATCCTGCCCCGTGCCGGTCTTGTGAAGGAATTGCCAACCGGGCGGCAGTCCGGCCTTCAGACGCTTCGGGCCGCTCTTCGTCCGGCTCAGCACGCCCAGCAAATAGTCGGTTGAATCAGGCGAAAGCAACGTCCCGCGCGCCAGCCGCGTCAGCGCGCTCGCGATCGCCGTCGGGCTCGCGCCGTCGACCGGATCGGCGAGATAATTGTCCATCGCCGTACGGCGCGCCGCGGGCGAAAGCGCCGCGCGTGCCGCCTGGAAATTGCGGCCGCGCGAATAGCTTTGCTGCCAGGTCAGCCCCGCGGTCCCGCTTTGCAGCAACCGCTCGCCGGGTCCGAACCGGATCGCCCCCAGATCCTTCTTCGAAATGAAGCCGCGTACCGCATTGGGGCCACCGACGGTGCGGAGCAGGCTGTCGTTTGCGGTGTTGTCGCTGTGGGTGATCGCGGTCTCGATCAGGTCGCGGACGCTCATCGTCACCGACCCTTCGGACTGGACGCGCGCCGCAAGCGGCTGGTGGAACAGCGTCAGGTCCTCGGGCCCGATCCGCACGTGCTGATCCATGCTGATCCGTCCCTGATCGACGGCATCGAGCACCGCCAGTGTGACCCAGAGCTTCGACACGCTCTGCTGCGGAAACAGGTCGCCGCCGCGCTGCGCCAGCGCCCATTCGCCGTCGATACGCTGGACCGCGATACCCGTCTTTCCGGGGAAGGCGCGCCACAGCGCATAGATGCGGTCATTAAGGCCGGCGGGCGCGCGGCGGAAGCCGGGATCGATCGGGCCGGCGGGGCGCGGCATCGCCGATCGCACCGGCTG
>NZ_DATMST010000060.1:0-59965 GCF_035565275.1 Sphingopyxis sp. | reverse complement strand
CGACAAGAAAAAGGCCCGCAGAGGGACACTCTGCGGGCCTTTTCTATGCCTGACGGCGGAAGGAGGATCAGTCCTTCTTGCCGGCCTTCAGCGCTTCGCCGAGGATGTCGCCGAGCGACGCACCCGAGTCCGACGAACCGTACTGCGCGACGGCTTCCTTCTCTTCGGCGATCTGCATCGCCTTGACCGAGAAGTTCGGCTTTTTCGAACGGTCGAAACCGATGACCATCGCGTCGAACTTCTGGCCGACCTGATAGCGTTCGGCGCGCTGTTCGTCGCGGTCGCGGCCAAGGTCGGCGCGCTTGATGAAGCCGGTGGCGCCATCTTCGCCGGCCTGAACTTCGAGGCCGTTGTCGCGGACTTCGAGGACCGAGACGGTGACGACGTCGTTCTTCTTCAGCGAACCCGCAGCGGCAACGCCGCCGCCGACGGCCGGAGCACCCTTTTCAAGCTGCTTGATGCCGAGGCTGATGCGTTCCTTTTCGACGTCGACGTCGAGAACGACGACCTGCACGGCCTCGCCCTTGCGGTGGAGGTGCAGCGCTTCTTCGCCCGAGATGCCCCACGCGATGTCCGACATGTGAACCATGCCATCGACGTCGCCCGGCAGGCCGACGAACAGACCGAATTCGGTCGCGTTCTTGACTTCGCCTTCGACGACCGAGCCGACCGGATGGGCCTCAGCGAAGGCACCCCAGGGGTTCGACTGGGCCTGCTTGAGGCCGAGGCTGATGCGGCGCTTGTCGCTGTCGACTTCGAGGACGATGACGTCGACTTCCTGGCTCGTCGAGACGATCTTGCCGGGGTGGACGTTCTTCTTGACCCACGACATTTCGCTGACGTGGACGAGGCCTTCGATGCCGGCTTCGAGTTCGACGAACGCGCCGTAATCGGTGATGTTCGTGACCGTGCCGGTGAGCTTCGCGCCGACCGGATATTTGGCGGCGACGCCTTCCCACGGATCGCTTTCGAGCTGCTTCATGCCGAGGCTGATGCGCTGCGTGTCGCGGTTGATGCGGATGATCTGGACGCGGACGGTGTCACCGATGTTGATGACTTCGCTCGGGTGGTTGACGCGCTTGTAGCTCATGTCGGTGACATGGAGCAGGCCGTCGATACCGCCGAGGTCGACGAACGCACCATAGTCGGTGATGTTCTTGACCGCGCCTTCGATGATCTGGCCTTCTTCGAGGTTCTGGATCAGGCCCGAACGCTGTTCGGCGCGCGTTTCCTCGAGGATGGCGCGGCGCGACACGACGATGTTGCCGCGGCGGCGATCCATCTTGAGGATCTGGAAGGGCTGCGGCAGGTCCATGAGCGGGCCGACGTCGCGCACGGGGCGGATATCGACCTGCGAACCCGGAAGGAACGCCACGGCGCCGCCGAGGTCGACGGTGAAGCCGCCCTTGACGCGACCGAAGATGACGCCTTCGACGCGGGCTTCCTTGTTGAATTCTTCTTCGAGGCGGTCCCAAGCGGCTTCGCGGCGAGCACGGTCGCGCGACAGCATGGTTTCGCCGTTGGCGTTTTCGACGCGGTCGACATAGACTTCGACTTCGTCACCGACGTTGAGGTCGGCCTTCTGGCCCGGCATCGCGAATTCGCGAAGCGGCACGCGGCCTTCGCTCTTCAGGCCGATGTCGATCACTGCCAGGTCGTTTTCGATCGCGGTCACGGTGCCCTTGACGACGCGGCCTTCAAAGCCGCCGTCGGCACCACCAAGCGATTCATCGAGCATCGCGGCGAAATCGTCGCGCGTCGGGAAAGCCGTAGTGGCCATAGATGATATTCCTTACTTCATTGTTCCGGCCAAGCGGTTGGTTCCGCTGGTCTTGTGGCCGATCCGTCCTGCCCGCCGGATGCGATGCAGGACATCCTCGAAACCCCTTGGTCGCCAAGGCGCGGGCAAAGCAAAAAGGGCGTGGCGAGTCGATCTCGTCACGCCCGACACTCGGTTGGAGTGGCGGTCTGCCCGTGCCTCGACCGGCAAAGGAGCCTGTCGGACGGGGCGTCCTATAGGCGCGAGGCCGCGCCAAAGCAAGGGAAAAGGCCGTCAGCCGGGGTTCTGTTTCCGCGTTTCGACGAAGGCGATAGCAGCGGCGAGCGCAGCCTCGCGGGTCATGTCGCTGTTGTCGAGCAGCATCGCGTCGACCGCCCGGACAAGCGGTGCGTCGGCGCGGCCGGTATCGCGCGCGTCGCGGGCATGAATGTCGGC
Organism: Sphingopyxis sp.; assembly: GCF_035565275.1. Taxonomy (GTDB): domain Bacteria; phylum Pseudomonadota; class Alphaproteobacteria; order Sphingomonadales; family Sphingomonadaceae; genus Sphingopyxis. Next base: position 57,750 of record NZ_DATMST010000060.1, on the reverse strand, counting down.
GAGGACGGCGTCATGGCTCACGTCGACGCCGCGTGCGCGCATTTCGGCATGGCGGCGCCGCGCGCGCTCCCCGGGCGACGCCGTCACGAAAATCTTGGCATCGGCGTGCGGCGCGATGACCGTCCCGATATCGCGTCCGTCGAGCACTGCGCCGCCCGGGCGGTTGGCAAAATCGACCTGCCGCTGGAACAGCGCGGCGCGTACCGCCGGATGGACCGATGCCCGGCTCGCGAGGCCGCCGGTGCTTTCGAAGCGCAGCGCGGGATCCCCCAGGAGGCTGTCAGGGAAGTCGCAGGCGGCGAGCGCGTCGGCGGCATTGTCCGGATCGCCGTGATTGAGCTGCGTCTGATAGCCGACCGCGCGATAGAGCAGTCCCGTGTCGAGCACAGGCAGGCCGAAATGTTCGGCGAGCTGGCGCGCCAAGGTGCCTTTGCCTGATGCGGTCGGCCCGTCGACGGCGATGATCATCAGTTGATCTGGAACGCGTCGATGCGCGCGCTCGTCAGGCGGTTGCCGGCGCCGAACAGCAATTTGATCCAGCCGCCGTTTTCGAAGGTGCCGCTGCACGAAGCGACGCCTTCGCCTTCGCCGGCCTTGCCCGGCTCAAGACAATCGATCGCAATTTCGGGCAGGAAGGTGCGAACCTTGGCCAGCACCTCGTTACGGGTTCGCGCGGCGCCGATATCCAATGCCGTGATATTGCGATCGCCGAGCGCTGCGACATCGACAGTCTTGATCGCGAGGATGTCTCCAGCGAAAATATGGTGGACGCCGGTATCGTCTTCCCACTCGCAGGCGATGCCCTCGTCATCGTCGCAAACGTCGCCATTTGTCAGTCGTCCGACTGCCTGCGGTGTGCCCGGCAGATTGAGCGGATAGCGCGAGAAGCTGGCGTCGGCGCGGCCAAACGGGTCGGCAATCGCTTCGCCGGCGTGCGCAATCCCCGTAGACAGGGCGAGGAGTAACGCGGCCATCGAGGCGGAGGTCTTGAATGTCATTGTTCGCAAATCCCCATAATATCCTGAAATCGAGGGACTATCCTGTCACAGCCGAGGAGCGTCGTCGATGATGTCGATCACAGGTCTTTTTGCAATTGATCGAGCAGCGTTTCAAAATTCGGGAAGCTGGTCGCCACCGGCGCGATATCGTCGATCGTCACCGGCGCCCTGCTGGCAAGGCCGGCAACGGCGAAGCTCATGCAGATGCGGTGATCGAGATGACCCGCGATCGTCGCGCCGCCAGGCAGCGGATCGCCCCCGGAGCCGTCGATAGCGAGGCCATCCGCGCTCTCTTCGGCCTGCACGCCGATCGCTGCGAGGCCGGTCGCCATGACCGCGAGGCGGTCGCTTTCCTTGACGCGCAGTTCGTCGAGGCCCGTCGTGACGGTGCGGCCTTCGGCGAAGGCGGCGGCGACGAACAGGACGGGAAATTCATCGATCATGCTTGGAGCGTCGGCGGGGGCGATCTCGATGCCCCTCAGGGCGCTGTGGCGCACGCGAAGGTCGGCCACGGGCTCGCCGCCGACATCGCGCGCGTTCCGGAGTTCGATATCGCCGCCCATCTGCTGAAGGACCGTAACCAGACCGGCACGCGTCGGGTTGAGGCCGACATTGGTGACGATGATGTCGGAACCGGGAACGATCAGCGCCGCGACGATGAAGAAGGCAGCCGATGAGGGATCGCCGGGAACGACGATCGTCTGTGGTTTCAGTTCGGCTTCTCCCCTGATGCGAATATGGCGCGTGCCGTCGGCATCGATTTCGACATCCAGCTCGGCGCCGAAGCCCCGCAGCATGCGTTCGCTATGATCGCGGGTGGGGACGGGTTCGATCACTTCGGTGATGCCGGGGATGTTGAGCCCGGCGAGAAGCACCGCGCTCTTCACCTGCGCCGACGCCATCGGCAGGCGATAGCTGAGGGGAACTGCGGGAGCGAGGCCGCGCACCATGAGGGGGAGGCGCCCTCCCGGCGAGGCGCTGATGTCAGCGCCCATCTGGCCGAGCGGATCTATGACCCGGCCCATCGGGCGACCAGACAGGCTGGCGTCGCCGACGAAGGTCGCGGTGATCGGATGGCTTGCGACGAGCCCCATGAGGAGACGGGTAGAGGTGCCGCTGTTGCCCATATCGAGCGCTTCGCGCGGCTGGAGCAATCCGCCGACGCCAACGCCATGGATTCGCCATTCGCCGTCTTCGGATCGTTCGATGCTCGCACCCATCGCCCGCATCGCCGCAGCGGTCGCGAGGACATCATGGCCTTCGAGCAGTCCGGTGACGCGGCTTTCGCCCACCGCGAGCGCCGCAAGCATCAGCGATCGATGCGAGATGCTTTTGTCCCCCGGGATTGCGATCCGCCCCTTGAGCGGAACGGAAGCGGAAAAGCTGCGCGGCGTGGCGGTTTGATCGGTCATGGCGTGCGGCTTTTGACAGCGGCCTTGCAATCTGGCAAGGCGCACGCCGATTTGACGGATAGCTATTCAAGTCCCGTCGCTCTTCCGATATTTCTATCCTGTTTCCAGAAGGTTACGAGGCTTATATGGTAAAGGCTGAATGGGGCACGAAACGCAGCTGCCCGAAATGCGCCACGCGATTCTATGATCTGACCAAGGATGATCCGGTCAGCTGCATCAACTGCGGCTATGCCTGGATCCCGGAATCGGTGCTGAAATCGAAGCAGCCGATGCCGTTCGAACAGGTCGAAAAGCCGGGCAAGGTCGCCAAGGAAGAAAGCACCGACGAGGATCTGGATCTGGACGTCGACGTCGACGAGGACAGCGATTCGCCGGACAACGACGTTGACCTCGGTGGCGATGACGATCTGGGCGTCGCCACGGGCGACGACGACGACGTCGAAACCTGATTTTTTCAATGAGGGGTCAAAAAGGCGTCGCAAGATGCATTTGGCCCCTTGCATCGGTCGATGGCGCTGCTAAAGGCGGCGTCCCGGTCGCACCCACCCAGGGCGACCCAGTGAAGATGTGGGGCCTTAGCTCAGCTGGGAGAGCGCCTGCATGGCATGCAGGAGGTCAGCGGTTCGATCCCGCTAGGCTCCACCACTTCAAAAAAGAGCCCGCTGTGCGGGCTCTTTTTTTGTGCTGCTTGCGCTATTCTGCCGCCTCTTCCTTGTCGAAGAGCGGCTCCATCTTGATCCGGTCGGCGAGGGTGATGCGGTCGAGGATGGACGCGGTATCGTCGCGAACCTTCAGCATCAGGCTGCGCAACCGGCATTCGGACTCGGGCAGGCAATTCTTGCAATGTTCGTGCGCATTGCGCGCCGCGCACGGGACGAGCGCGAGCGAGCCACGCGTCAGCCGGACGAGGTCGCCATAGCTGATATCGATCGGGGGAAGGGCAAGCTGGTAACCGCCGTCGCGCCCCCGTTGCGAGATGAGCAGTCCTTCGCGCGCCATCTCCGAGAGGATGACGGTCAGGAATTTCGGCGGAATATTCTGCGCGTCCGCGATGTCCGCAAGCTGGACCTGCCCCTTGCCCCAATGGTCGGCGAGGTGCTGGAAAGCGCGGATCGTGTAGCGGGTCTTCTGCGAAAGCATGACGGCGTTACTGTGACATATCCCGGCTTAATTCAACCTGTCTGGATGACTTATCTTGCACAGTTGATGAAAATCACAGCGGGTGGCATGAACGATCCATAAAAGGGTCGCGCGACTGCCCGGGTCCGGGCGCGACAGAAGTGGATTCGATGATGCGTAAAATATTGGCGGCTCCCGCGGTGCTGGCGGCCTGCATGCTCGCTGTCACGCCTGCACAGGCGCAGTTCGGTGGCCTGCTCCGCAAGGTCACGACCCCCGCTCCGAAGCCGAGCGACGAAGGCAATGGCGGCTGTCCCAAGGGCAAGAAGGGCAGCAGCATCGGCCGCAACATATTGGGAAATGTGCTGAACGATGCGGTCGGCGATGTCGCGAGCAAGGCAGGCGTCTATTCCTACGTGCCTATCGCCGAGGTCAGCGGGACGCTGACCGATGCCATCGCCTGCCGGCTCGATCCGGGCGAACAGGTCCAGGCGGCGGCGGCGACCGAAGAGGCGACGCGCGGCGAGGAAGTCGGCGCGACCGCGAACTGGGCGAGCGCGACGCGGCCCGAAGTCAGCGGATCATCGACCATTGCCTCGATCAACGACGACGATGGCGGCCGCAAATGCATGAACGTCAACGACTTCATTATCGTCGATGGCGAAGAAACGCGCGTCACCAAGCGGATGTGCAAGGGGCCGGGTGACACGCGCTATGTCCTTGCCGCCTGAACTCTTCCGGCTGGCACTGTCGGCCTTTGCACTGGTGGGCTTCACTGCTGCGAGCGGCATGGATCCTGCGAACCCGACCTGTCCGCTCGATCCGAGCTGGTCGGCGAACCCGACCATGACGCTGAAGGTCGAGACGCGCGGCCGCATGAAGGTGATGCTCGCCGAGGGACGCATCGATGCCGGATTGCCCGACCGGCTTTCCGCTGCGCTGAAGGCGAATCCCGACGTCGAGGAAATCTGGTTGCGTTCGCCGGGCGGCGATGCCCGCGCGGGCAATGCCGCGGGGCGTATCATCCGCAGCAATCCGGGTATATTGACGCGCGTACCGGCCGGCTGGACCTGCTTTAGCGCCTGCAACTTCGTGTTCATGGGCGGCCTGCCGCGCGTGATTGATCCGGGCGGCGTCTTCATGGTCCATATGTTTACCCGCACCGGCGACCGGTCGACGATCGACATGAGCGTCGCGATGGGGACCGATGCGACGCGCGAACTGATCGGTGGCATCGAACAGGATTCGGCCCTGCTCGCGAGCGAGGACAACGCCTTCCTGATCAAAATGGGCGTCTCGCGCAAATTGCTGACCGATATCATGTACCAGCAACAGGCCGTCGCGACCGAGGAGGATAAATCGACGCGCCGCTGCCTGACCCTTGACGAGGCGCTCAAATATGGCGTGACCTACGCGCCTGAATGAGGCGCGCGGGGACAAGGTTGCATTCAGCAACGAATGGCCTAGGCTGGCCCCCAAACAGGAGAGGCTGCCATGAACGAGATCACGCACGATCACGCCAAATTTCGCTCGATGATCGACGGAACGCAGGAAGACTGGGACATCATCGCACGCGAGCAGAAGGAGTTCGCGCCGAACAACGGCAAGCGCATTCTCGAACATCTGAAGCTGCTCGGCGGCGATTATGGTGGTTTTCCGGTCGACCGGCTCGAACATTGCCTGCAGACTGCGACGAGGGCGCACAGGGATGGCCGCGACGAGGAATATGTCGTGATGGCGCTGCTCCACGACATCGGCGACACGCTCGGCGCGTTCAATCACCCCGATGTCGCGGCGGCGATCCTGAAGCCCTTCCTGTCAGAGGAAAATCTGTGGATCGTCCAGCACCACGGAATTTTCCAGGGTCATTATTTCTTCCACTATCTCGGGCTCGACCGCGACATGCGCGACCAGTTCCGTGATCATCCCCATTATGCGGCGTGCGCCGAATTCTGCGAGAAATATGACGCGCCGGCATTCGATCCCGCTTATGACAGCGAGCCGCTCGAATTTTTCGAGCCGATGGTGATGCGCCTCTGCTCCTATCCGCGCACGAGCATCTACAAGAAGGTGATGGTCGAAGAGGCGGCGGAGTGAATCATATCGTCGCCCCCGCGAAGGCGGGGGCCGCAGCCTGCATAGCGTAAGGTTGCAAGCGGCCGCGTTCAGAGGCACGTGACTCTGGAACGCCCTTCGCGGGGGCGACGGACTATTACCGACCCTTGAACTCGGTCTTGCGCTTCTGCTGGAACGCCATGATGCCTTCCATCGCGTCGGCGGTGCCGGCGGCGATGAACTGTCCCTTTGCTTCGGCGTCAAGCGTGGTCGAGAAGTCCTGCGACAGGCCGTCGCGGAGTATCTTGCGCATCGTGCCGAGCGCGACGGTCGGACCGTTCGCGAGGCGCGTCGCGAGTGCCTTTGCCTCGGTCATCAACTCGGCGTCGTCGACGCATTTGTAGATCATGCCCCAGTCGGCCGCCTGCTCGCCGCCGATCTTTTCGCCGAGCATCATCATCTGCAGCGCGCGCGGCACGCCGACGAGGCGCGGCAACAGCCACGATGACCCGCCGTCGGGAACGAGACCGATGTTGACGAAGGCCTGGAGGAAATAGGCGCTCTTGCCCGCGATGGTGAAGTCGCCCGACAGCGCGAAACTGCAACCCACGCCCGCGGCAGGCCCGTTGACCGCGACGACGACGGGGATGTCGAGATTGGCGAGCGCGAGCAGCATCGGGTTGTAATGGCCGCGCAGGGCGTTGCGGCTCCGCGCTCCGCCACTGACGGCGGCGCCCGCGGACCGGTCGCCGGCGAGATCGGCGCCCGAACAGAAACCGCGGCCTTCGCCGGTGATGAGCAGTGCCCGCGCGCCAAGACCCGGCAGATGATCGAGCGCCGCGCGGATATCATCGGCCATCGCGGGCGGCATCGAGTTGAGCCGGTCGGGCCGGTTGAGCGTGATCGTCGCGACATGGTCGGCGAGTTCGAGCCTGATCGTGTCGAAGCTGGGCGTGTCGGTCATGGGGAAGAATCCTCTCGCAGGCGCTTTACCTTTACGTTCACGTAAAGATGTGACGTATTTGCGGGAGGAGTGCAAGAGGGTAAGGGGGGGCAGCCATGCGACCGATTGCGGACATCCACCCTACTTAGGCGAGACTATCTGCCAACAGTTATCGCGAAAGACTATGAGTTCACGTTTAGGCAGCCAAGCGGCAAAATCTGAAGCGAAAAAATCCTTGATCCGCGCTTCATAGGCGCAATCGAAAATGCCCTCGCCCTGAAGGTTGCAACTAACATTGCGTGTCTAAACCGCCGGTCCGAACTCGACAAAAGCCCTTCCGTCGCGGGCGCGACTTACATAGGGGGCGGTTGCGCGAGTAACTTCGATTGCATGGATGTCGCTCGGCTGAGGGGCGGCAATTGCGGCAATGAGAAACATTGCAAACATTAGGCGACGATATCATCTTGCGATAGCAACTGGAAGTCCGCTTCCCACCCCAAAGCCGCCGCTATTCCCCGCCCAGCCGCCCGAACCGCATATCGCCCTCGGCGCGATGGAGCGTGATACCGCGCTCGGTCCTTTCGGCGCAGGCACCGTCGAAATTCACAACGCCGATATCGTTTGGCACGATGATCACGCGCAGCTTGCCGCCATCGGCTTCGGTGAGTTCGAAGCGCGGCGCGGTGATGCCATGGATCGGTTCGCGCACTTCGATCCAGCGCGGGATGCGCTTGTCGTCCTCGGGCATCGTCCAGCCATAAACCTGGGTATAATCCTCAGCCGGGTCGCCGCTGTCGAAACCGACCACGAAATCGACGCCGGGAATGCCTCTGCCGTTGGGCCAGGTGACGAGCACGGTCGGGATTGCTCCCTCGACCTCGATGAGCGGGGCTTTCCGGATCGCGGGCGGCACCGGCTTGGGGTCGGTGGTAAGGCAGATCTGGTCGCCGCGCGTTTCCCAACGTCCCTCGGCGCGTTCGTCGAGCGCGCCCGCGGCGAGCATATATTGAAAGCGGCCGTCGTTCCGGATCAGCAGCCCGCCGCCGACATCAGGCCCTTCGGCAAGGCTGTATTCGCCGACGAAGGGCGAATCCTGCGCGACGGCGGGGGCAGCGATCAGCGTGGCGGCGAGGAGGATGGTTCGCATCGTCCGATCATGCGCGGCGGTTGCGGCGGGCGCCAGCCCCTTTCCACATCTCGCGCCACCTGCTAGGCGCCCGCGCCATGTCCCAGCACCCCGACCGCCGTACCTTCGCCATCATCTCGCACCCCGACGCGGGCAAGACGACGCTGACCGAGAAATTGCTCGTCGCGGGCGGCGCGATCCATATCGCGGGCGAGGTCAAGGCGCGCGGTGCGGCGCGGCGCGCCCGCTCCGACTGGATGAAGATCGAGCAGCAGCGCGGGATTTCGGTGACCTCGTCGGTGATGACGTTCGAGCATGCGGGGCTGATTTTCAACCTGCTCGACACCCCGGGGCACGAGGATTTCAGTGAAGATACCTATCGCACGCTGACTGCGGTGGACAGCGCGGTGATGGTGATCGACGCCGCGAAGGGCATCGAACCGCAGACGCTGAAGCTGTTCGAGGTGTGCCGTCTGCGTTCGGTGCCGATCATTACCTTTATCAACAAGGTCGACCGCGAAGGGCAGACGCCGTTCGAGCTGCTCGACGAGGTCGCCGACCGGCTCGCGCTCGACGTCTGCCCGATGAACTGGCCCGCGGGTATGGGCGGACAGTTCGAAGGTCTCTACGATCTTGTCGACCCGGCGCTGATGGTGCCGGGCGGCGATGCGTCGCGCATGTACGAGGGCGACCGGATCGCGGTCGAAGGGCTGGGCGATCCGACGCTTGCGGCACGGCTCTCGCCTCGTGCGCTGGCGCTGCTCGAGGAAGAAACCGAATTGGCGTCGGCCTGCTACGCGCCCTTCGATGCCGCCGCATATCGGGGCGGCGACCTGACGCCGGTGTTCTTCGGCTCGGCACTCAAGGAATTCGGCGTCGTCGATCTGCTCGCGGGTCTCGCGAACCACGCACCAGGGCCGCAGCCGCAGCCTGCAGAGCCTGCACCGGTGCAGCCCGACGACGATGCGGTCACCGGGTTCGTGTTCAAGGTGCAGGCCAACATGAACCCCGCGCACCGCGACCGGATCGCCTTCATGCGGCTCTGTTCGGGCAAGTTCGAGCGTGGCATGCGCCTGATGCAGGGCGGGACGGGCAAGGCGATCGCGATCAGCCGCCCGATGCTGTTCCTCGCGCAGGACCGCGAGATGGCCGAGGAGGCTTTCCCTGGCGACATTATCGGCATTCCGAACCACGGCACATTGCGCGTCGGCGACACGCTGTCTGAACGCAGCGACATCACGATCACCGGCCTCCCGAACTTTGCTCCCGAAATCCTCCGCCGCGTTGCGCTCGTCGACCCGACGAAAACCAAGCAGCTCAGGAAAGCGCTCGACGATATGGCCGAAGAGGGGATCATCCAGGTTTTCTACCCCGAAATCGGATCGAACATGATCGTCGGGGTTGTCGGCCAGTTGCAATTGGACGTTCTGATCAGCCGCTTGGAAGCGGAGTACAAGGTCGAGGCCAAGCTTGAGCAATCGCCATGGGAAACCGCGCGCTGGATCGCGAGCGAAGATGCGGCGGCGCTGAAATCCTTCCAGGCCGACAACCGCGGCGCCGCGGCGACCGACCGCGATGGCGCGCCGGTATTCATGGCGAAGGACGCGTGGGAAGTCGGCTATGTGACCCAGCGCAACCCGTCGATCCGCTTCACCGCCACCAAGGAACGCGTGTTCGCCAACGCGGGTTGATCGCAGCCTCCAACTCCGCCACCATGACGCCACTTTTCGGCAAAGGTGGGGGTATCGATGCGCGGATGGATTTTGGCGCTTGCCGTGATGGCGAGCAGTGTGCCGGCGACGGCACAGACGATCGCGATGCCGATCGACAAGGGCTTCTGGACCAGCGAAACCGGAAAATGCGCGAGTGTCCATCACGGCTATGTCTTCGACGGCGCGCGCTGGGGGGCGCTCTATTATTATGGTCCCGGCGGCAATATGGGGCCGTCCGCCGAACTTGAGCCGATCACGCAGACGCGCGCCGTCGATGGCGGTTTTACCCAGATGCAGTTCGGCGGCTATGATGGAGCGGGCTATTTCCGGCTGAAGCCGCTGGGAGCCGACCGTGCGCTGTACCGTGTCGGGGCGCCTTTCCGCGAAGAGATACAGATTTCCGACGAACCGCTGATCCGCTGCGAGTTCAAGGCGCTGTCGCCGAAAATGCAGGCGGCGATCCGGCGTCACGCGCCGGGTCTCGCGGTCAGATAAGGCTGAGCAGATCGGCGGGCGCCATAGCGTCCTCGTCTTCGTCCTCTTCGCCCTCGAATTTGCTCAAGGTCACGCCGAGCAGGCGGATGCCCTGTTCGGTGGGAAGCAGCGGGGCGAGGATCGCCTCGCCCGCGGCAAGCAGCGAGGTACCGTCGAGAATGGGCAAGGAGACCGACTTCGCCCGCGTGATCGTGCGGAAATCGGCATAACGCAATTTCAGCGTTACCGTCCGCCCGCGCGCGCCTCTTTTGGCTGCCCGGTCCCAGACGACGGTGCACACATGCGCGAGCGCCTCGCGGATTTCGGTATCGGTGATCAGGTCGTTGAAGAAAGTGCGTTCGCCGCCGAGCGATTTCAGCGGCCGGTTCGACTTGACGCGGCGATGATCGATCCCGCGTGCGAGGTTAAAGAGCCACTCTGCGCTGTTGCCGAAATGCTCCGCGAGCCACAGCGGATCCTTCCCGGCGAGATCGGCGCCTGAAAAGACGCCGAGGCCTTCCATCTTTGCCGCGGTTACCGGACCGATGCCGTGGAAGCGGCGGATCGACAAGGTCTGGACGAAGGCGGCGCCCTTGCCGGGCGGTATGATGGTGATTCCGTCGGGTTTGTTCTGGTCGGACGCGAGCTTGGCGATGAACTTGTTGTACGAGACCCCCGCCGAGGCGGTGAGGCCGGTTTCGGCGCGGATACGCTGGCGGATCAGCTTTGCGGCGGCGGTCGCACTGCCGAGCCCCGCCTTGTCGGCGCTGACGTCGAGATAGGCCTCGTCGAGCGAAAGCGGTTCGACCTCGTCGGCATAATCGCGAAAGATCGCGCGGATCTGGTGCGAGATGTCGCGATAGACCTCGAAGCGCGGCGGTACGAAGAGGAGGTCCGGGCACTGGCGCTTCGCGGTGATACTGGGCATCGCCGAGCGGACACCGAACTTGCGGGCTTCGTAGCTCGCAGCCGCGACGACGCCGCGCCGCGACGATCCGCCGACTGCGACGGGCTTGCCACGCAGCACCGGGTCGTCGCGCTGTTCGACCGATGCGTAAAAGGCGTCCATATCGACATGGATGATCTTGCGGACCCGAGTGTCCGCCATATCATCAGGGCCATGATCGTCGCCGTCCTGCACGGCGCATCCCTATCATGTTGCCAAGATGTTCTCAACAGCGCGCGTGACGAAGCGCTTGACGAAATTGAGGCAAACTGGCAATCGCCGCCGACCTTGGGTGAGCGGGTATAGCATAGTGGTAATGCTCTAGCCTTCCAAGCTAGCTAGGCGGGTTCGATTCCCGCTACCCGCTCCAAGCCTTTCCCGACAATCAGCCAGCCGGTTCGACGCCCAGCAATTCGACGGTGAACAGCAAGGTCGCGCCGCCGGGTATCGGGCCTTTGCCCTCGGGGCCATAGGCAAGCTGCCATGGAATCGCGAGTTCGACCTTGTCGCCGACCCCCATCAGCGCGACCCCTTCCTGCCAGCCTTCGATCACGCGGTTGAGCGGGAAGGTCGCGGGCTCGCCGCGCCGGACCGAGCTGTCGAATTCGCGGCCGTCGGCGAAGGTGCCGACATAATGGACGGTGACATGATCGGTGGCGCCGGGGTGCGTGCCGCTGCCGTCGCCGGCGACCCGGCGCCAGCGTAGCCCGCTTGGCGTCGCGCGCCAGCCGTCGGCACCATTGCGTTCGGCGAGCGCGGCCATCTGCTTGTTGAGATAGGCGGTGCCTTGCGACGCCGCTGCATCTTCCTGTTGCGCGACGGCCGACGCCGGAATGAAGGTGGCCAGCGAGGCTGCCGCGAGCAGCTGGCCGAGCGATGAAATGTGCATGGAAAACTCCCCTCGATCGATGAGTGCATAAACGCATCGTGCGGCCAATGTGCAAGAGGCATCGAACGGAAAGGTTGATATGCGCGCTAGCGCGGCAGGAACTTTCGCCGCGATCGGTCGTTTCCACTTCGCACATGAAATCAGTGACCTGCGCACGTCCGTTCCTTGGAATTTCCGCAACCCAGCGGTTTTCGGGTCCATGCCGCGCGTCCGGTCTGCAATGAATGAAGGAGATGTCTGATGTTCAAATGGGCCTTGATCTTCGCGGTGATCGCACTGCTTGCAGCGGTGCTCGGTTTCGGCGGTGTCGCGGGTGCTGCGGCAGGTATCGCCAAGATCCTGTTCTTCGTCGGCCTCGCGCTTGTCGTGCTGTTCCTGATCCTCGGGTCGGCCGCCGCGCGAAAGATAACGTAAAAAAATCCCGCGCGGCAGGAACCCTTTCGGCCCCGCCGCGTTTTATTAATCTACCGGATCGAAAGAAAAGGTAGAATCTGGTTCCTGTCTTCGGACGGAACCTAGGGAGCCCCGCTGTAGAAATACGGCGGGGCTTACCTTTTTCAGGTCTTGTAAAGCACGAGCCAGCCGCGACCGGTCACAACATCTTCGTGCAGGTTCAAAGGCTTGGATAGCATTCATTTGCGGGCTGAACCGTCCGGCTTGCGCGACGAATGCCGCTTTCCCCGGGGACCGATTCGCGATCTGTTTCGTTGGTCGGGTTCGACAGGGGAATTTCCCGGTAAAATGGAGAATGACATGCGCATATTCAAAAAGGCCGCCATTTCTGTGGCTGCGCTATCGGTGCTTGTGGCGCCGGTCGCGGCGTCGGCCGCCTCGGGATTGGGCGCCGGCACCGTGTCGACGACAAACGGCCAAAGCGAACTGGAAGGCAATTCAAGCTGGCTGATCGGTTTGCTCGGCCTGCTGGTCGGGGTGGGGGCAATCATCCTGATCGCCGACGATGATGACGATGCCCCCGTAAGCGCTGGCTGAGCCCGACAAAAGCGGTCGCCCGATCCGGCTCAGCGACGGTCTCCCGCCTCTCCGAGGGGCAGGGGCCGTCGCTCCGCAAAAGCTTTTCCTCGTCATTCCTGCGCCGCTTTCCATCAAATGAACGGCGCGGCCTTTCTGCGACATGTTGCGACAATTTTTCGTCGATCCGGCAATTTTCCCGGACAAATTGCCCCTAGAACGCTTTCATCGGGACCCGATCTCTCCCTTTGTCGGTTCCATGAAGGAGTTCGTTACGTGAAAAAGAAGCTTTCTCTTTTGACGCTGGGTGCCGCGCTGATCGCGGTGCCCGTTCTCGCCGCCCCCGGCGGCGACAGCAACGCCGTGCAGACCCGCGCCGAGGTGCAAACCCGGGCGGCGGAAATGTTCGCCAAAATGGACGTCAACAAGGACGGCAAGCTCGATGCCGCCGACCGCGCCGCCAGGCGCACCGAGATGCAGGCAAGGAAATTCGCCAGCCTCGACGCCGATGGTAACGGCAGCATCAGCAAGGCCGAATGGGACCAGCATGGTGCCGACCGCGCCGCGAAGCGCGCCGAACGCGGTGAAAAGCGTGCCGCCGCTGGTGAAGCCGGCGATGGCAAACGCCACGGCATGCGTGGCCATCACGGCAAGCGCGGTGGCGGCCATCATGGCATGGGTGGCCGCATGATGGGCAAGGCCGATACCGATGGCGACAAGGCGATCAGCCAGGCCGAGTTCCAGACCGCGGCGCTCGCCCGCTTCGACGCGGCCGATGCGAACAAGGACGGTCAGGTGACCGCCGAGGAACGCAAGGCGCAGCGCGACGCGTGGAAGGCCAAGGTCGGCGAATGGCGTGCGAAGCGCGGTGCGGCCCCGGCCGCTCCCGCCGGCGAATAAGCGATTTGGCAGGGGCCTCAAGGTAACTGACAGGCCATCCCCCCTTCCCGGCATTGCCTTTGCCGCCGGTCCCTGCCAGCTATCGCCCACCGGTCCCCGCGGACCGGTGGGCGAACTACCATGTTACGGACGGACGATGACCGACAGCGATATGCCCCGCATTCTTCTGATCGATGATGAACCCTCGATTCGCGAGCCGCTCGCCGAATATCTGGCAGCACAAGGCTTCGCCGTTACCGATGCCGCGAGTGCTGCAGAGGCGCGATCGGTACTGCGTGCGCAGGGCGTCGACCTGGTCGTCAGCGATATCATGATGCCCGGCGAGGACGGCCTGTCGCTGACCCGTCACCTGCGCGAAACGAGCAGCATTCCCGTTATCCTGCTGACCGCGCGCGCCGAGGACACCGAACGGATCATCGGGCTGGAGATCGGTGCCGACGATTATGTCGTCAAACCTTTCAACCCGCGCGAACTCGTTGCGCGCATCCGCACCGTGCTGCGCCGGACGCAGCAGGGCGGGCGTGCGCTCGACCCGGGCGGCACCGCCTATGCCTTCGGCGACTGGGTGCTTCGCGAAGTCGAACGCGTGCTGGTCGATGGCGAAGGCAACGAGGTCGCGCTGTCGTCGGGCGAATATCACCTGCTCCACGCCTTGGTGCGTCATCCGCGGCAGGTGATGAGCCGCGACCGGCTGCTCGACATGGTGCGCGGGCGCGAGGCCGATATCTTCGACCGCGCGATCGACAATCTTGTCAGCCGCCTGCGCAAGAAGATCGAGGTCGACGCCGCGCATCCACAGATCGTCAAGACGGTGTGGGGCGGCGGCTATACGCTGGCCTGCGAAGTCAAGCGGATGGGGCCGACGGTGTGAAATTTCGCCTGTGGCCCAAAAGCCTGATCGGGCAGTTGGTCTTTGCCGTCGCGATGATGCTGTTCGTCGCGCAAGCGATCAATTTCGTGCTGCTATCGCGCGGGCAGAAGCAGCAGGCGCTTGCGCACGGCGGCGGTATGGCGGTCGCGCGGCTCATTGACGCGATCGAGCGCGACCGGCGCGGCGACTTCAGGCCGCCGCGGAACGAACGCGAGCGGCACGAGGCGCGCGAGCGCGCAGAGAAACTGGTGATCTCCGATCAGCGCCCACCCATGCGCGCCGGCTCTGTTCGATTGCCCGACCTCGCCTCCTATGTCGCAAGTCTGCTCGGCGAGACCAATATTCCTGCCGCCATGGTCGATGCATGGGCGCTGCCGCCGCGCGAAAGGCAGCGGCTGCGTCGACCCGCTTTTCCCGACCGTGCCGTGATCGTCGTCGCGAAGGTCGACGGGCGCTATTTCGCGGTGCGAACGCGGATCGCGGCGGGGGGCAACCGGCTGCAGGGCTTCCTTGTCTGGCAGACGCTGTCCCTTTACCTGCTCCTCCTCGTTCCGATCATGCTGATCGCCTGGCGCGCGGCGCGACCCTTGCGTGACCTTACGCGCGCGGCGCGGGCCAATCCGGCGCTGCGCGATGCGACTCCGCTCGATGAGGAGGGGCCGTCGGACGTGCGTGAACTGATCGGCGCCTTCAACGCCTATCGTGCGCGAATCGCGACGATGCTGTCGGACAAGGACCGGATGCTCGGCGCGGTGGGCCATGACCTGCGTACCCCGCTCGCCAGCCTGCGCGTGCGCGTCGAGCAGGTCGAAGATGATGCGCTGCGCGACAAGATGATCGCGAGCATCGAGGAGATGACCGCGATGCTGGCCGACATCCTGGCGCTCGCACGCTCGGGTGCGGGGACCGAGGCGCAGGAGCGGATCCCGCTCGGCGAACTGATCGGCGAACTGGCGGCCGATTATCACGAGCGCGGAAAGGATGTAACGATCGGGCATGTTGCCGACGCCGACGTGCTGGCGCGGCCGATGCTTCTGAAGCGCGCGCTGCGCAATCTCGCGGACAACGCGCTTGCCTATGGCGTTCGCGCGCGGCTGTCGGTGCGGGTGGAGGACGGGGTGACGCGGATGATCGTGTCGGACGATGGCCCTGGTCTGACCGACGAACAGATCCGGACGTTGGTCGAACCCTTCGCGCGCGGTGAACAGTCGCGCAATCGCGCAACCGGCGGCGCCGGGCTTGGCCTGTCGATCGCGCGCGATATCGCCGAGGGTGAGGGCGGGACGCTGACCCTGGTCAGTCGCGATGGCGGAGGACTCGACGCGGTGATCGCGCTGCCGGTTCAGGCGTAGATCGCAATCGCCTGACTGCCGCTGAGCACGGGTTCGCCGGCGCGGTTCCACAGCATCATGTCCTGCACTGACAGGCCATGCCGCGCATAACCGGTCTTTGCAGAGAGCAGCCACCATCCGTCATCGGTCGTCGGCGTGCCGGTGAGCATGTTGACCGTCCAGTTCATCGAACTGATCGGCCCGAACTGGCTGAACAGGGCCATGGCGGCGGGCGGCAGGGCGTCGCCCATCGCGAGCAGCGCGATCGCCGGGTGGCACGCCGGTTCCTCGACGAAGCGGACCCAGGTCAGATATTCGCCGACTTCGCTTTTCCATGCAAAGCGCGGGCCGGTCGTCGGGCGCATGTCGAAATGGCGTGTGAAGGCGGGGCGGGCGTGGTGTTCGGGCACCGGCGCCAGCGTTTCGGGGCCGGGCGCATCGGGCATGAGGAGGCGATTGTGGTCGAGATGGCTTTTGCGGTCGCCCGAGAAAGCGAAGACCGCGGCGGTACCAAACCCCTGATCGCTCGACACGCCAGCGTCGATGAACAGCGAGGATTTCGACTGGCGCAGCACGCGCGTTTCGACCGTGCAGTCGCCGCCGACAGGGCCGACGAAGCTGATCTGCGCATAGCGCAGCGGCGTTTCGGTCGGGTGCAGCGCCATTGTGCCAGCGAGTGCGACCGCCGAGCTGATCCCGCCATAGGCGGTGCGCCCCTGCATCCAGCCTTCGTCGATATGCGCCTTCGCCACACCCCCTTCGGTACGCAGCGTCGAAAGCAGCGCGTCGAGCGCGCCGGGAGAAGTCGTCATCCTGTTCTTATTCCTCCAGTCGGAAGGTCAGGCCCGCATTCGCGGTCAGCCGCTCGATCAGCGCGTCGCCGAGCAGCGCGCCAGGGGTCCACACACCGCCGTCTCCCTTGTTTGCGAGCAGCGCGATGCCGGTTTCGGCGAGCATCTTCGACGTCGAACCATAGCCGGGATCGCGGTCGCCCTGAACGCTTGCGCGGACGGCAGTGCCGTCGGGATATTCCCCGATGAACAGGATGTCGTAGAAGCCGTTCTCGCGTTCTTCCTTGCTCGGTCCCTCGCCGGGCTGAAGCGTCGATTCGCCAAAGGGATTGGCCTTCGCCATCGCTTCGGCCATCGCTTTTCCGGCGTCGCCGATCGTGGTCATCACCATCTCGTCGTAAACCAGATCGGCGCCCCACGGATGGCCGAGCAGGAAGTTGGTGCGGTGGACGTTTTTGGTGTTGATCGGGGCCATGACGAACGGTGCGGTCCAGGTGCCGGTCGCGCCGTCATATTCGGGGATCAGCCCGGTCGGCTGCGAGGGGCCCTCGAAGCCCGGGGTCAGCGCAAAGCCGGATTTCAGAAGCAGCGCCAGCGACGGCTTTTTCGCGATCGCTTTGAGCGTTTCGGTAAGGCTCGCGATCGTCCCGCCCGATGCGCCGCCGGCCATCTTGCGGACGCGGCCCTTGACGCGCGGCGCGGGCTTGCCGTGGCGTTTGATCGCTTCAGCCTGCAGAAAATGGACACCGAGGTCGAACGGGATGCTGTCGAAGCCGCAGCTGAAGGTGATGCGCGCGCCCGATGCCTTCGCGGCGGCTTCATGTTCGTCGATCATGTCGCGCATCCAGCCGGGCTCGCCACAAAGGTCGGCGTAAGCGGTGCCCGCCTTCACGCATGCGGCGACGAGTTCGTTGCCGTAAAGCTGGTACGGACCGACCGTGGTCAGGATGACCTTTGCCCGTGCGGCCATCATATCGAGGCTGGCGGGATCGCTCGCGTCGGCGACGACGAGCGCGATGTCGTTCGGCGCACCGATCAGATCGCGGACCTCGGCGAGCTTGTCGGCGCTCCGCCCCGCCATCGCCCATTTCGGTGCGTCCTTGCGGTCCGCATAATGAGTGGCGAGATATTCGGCGACAAGGCGCCCGGTGAAGCCGGTCGCGCCATAGACGATGATGTCGAACTCGCGGGTCTCCGCCATGGCCATCCTCCCTTTACGTAAACGTTAAGTGGAGGCTAGCGCAGGCGGGGAGGCTTGCCAAGCGCGAAGGTCTAGCGGCGCCAGAAGGGCCGCTTGCGTACCGCCACCGGCGCCCCGGCGGCTTCGGCGCGCAATTCGGCTTCGGTGGCGTGCTGCTGGGCCTGATGCGCCGCGAGTTCGTCGCGGCGGCGTGCGCGCATCGCGTCATAGCTCCAGCGCGTGTGGCCATAGCCGAAAAGGCAAAGAAGGCCGCCCGCGATCGCGAGATTCTTCATCGCGGCCATCGCCTGCACCGGATCGGTGAACTCGCGATGAAAGAAGAGGATGGTAAGGAGCACGAAGCCCGCGAGCAGGATCGACCAGAGCCGCGTCGCGATACCGAGCGCGAGGCAGACGCCCGCGACCAGCTCGAATAATCCGGTCGGGATCGCCAGGCCGCCCGGAAGGCCCGCGGCCGAAATCATCGCATTCGTGTCGTTGACGTGGATCAGCTTGTTGATGCCCGACACGATGAAAATCACCGCGATGAACAGGCGGCCGAAAAAGACTGCGATCATGGACATGAATCATCCTCCGCTACGCGCCCCGTCCGCTTGTGCAGACAGGACGCGCGGGACGGCGATCGGGTTCCGCTCAGCGCGGTGTGAAGATCAGCGTCGCGACCTCGCAATCGCTGCAATCGAAGGCGCGCAATGTGGCGGTACCCGGGCCGGCGGGCAGGTCGACGTCGGCGAGTTTCACGTCCTGCCATGCCGGGCTTGCGGGGACGGCGACGCCGCGTTCGTCGATGCCGATCCGGCCGCCTTTCACCGAACGCGCGCGCACGCTGACGGTCCAGCGTCCTGCCTTCGCGACATCGGCGCTATAGCGCATGAATTCGCCGGAGACGAAGTCGCTGACATAGGGCGAGCCGTCGGCTCCGCGCGCGATATCGACGCCGTCGTTGCGATAAGTCGTGCCGTTGTTCCAAGGCGTCCGTTCGCCACCCGTCGCGACATGGTAATTGGCGTCGACCGTATCGTGATAGGCGACGCCCGGAGGGCCGAGGTCGTAGTCAGCGGCGGCGATCGTGAGCGGTTTCGTGCCGAGCGTACGCGCTGCAAAGGGGCGATAGCTTGCGTCGCGCGGCTGGCGGAACATTGCGTCGATGACGTCGGGCTTGGGGATATTCTTGTCAAAGCGCGTATTTTTGGCGATCTGCATCATCGCGGCGAACGCCTCGTCGGCGGCGGGCTTCGGCCCCTTGCCGGTCATCCATGTGACGATCTTCATCCATCCGTCACCGGCAACGATTTCGAGCGGCTGGTTGAAACCTATCTTCTTGAGCGGCCAGAAGTTCCACCCGATACCGTCGCCCTCGACCAGCGCGATCGCGCCCTGATACCAGCCATTGCTGTTCTCGCCCGATTCGCCCAGCCAGATGGGGCGGTTATAGCTGCTGCGCAGTGCCTTGATTTCGGCGATGCTCGCTTCGTCGTTACGGTTCCAGTATTTGTGGAAGCTCAGCACCATATTGGCGTCCCACGCCGGCGGCAGGCCCTTGTAATTATTGCCCCAGCAATTGCCCTCTATGATCACGACATGCTTTTTGTCGACCTTGCGGATCGCGGCGGTGATCCGTTGTTGCAGGCTCCATACCGCCTTGTTCTCCGTCTCGTCGCAGCCATGGCCCTTGCCGGGAGTCGCGAAACTCCAGTTGGGTTCGTTGATCAGGTCGTAGGCGCCGATCCACGGCTCGTCCTTGTAGCGCGCCGCGAGCTTTTCCCACAGCGCCACGGTCTTGCGCTGGTTCTCGTCGCTTTGCCAGAGCGAGGGTTTCGTCGGATCGCGGTCGGAGATGGCGAGGTCGTTGCCCTGTCCGCCGGGCGCGGCATGGAGATCGAGGATCAGCCAGATGCGGTTCGCCTTGCTCCATTCAAGCAGTCGGTCGATGCGCCGGAAACCGTCCTCGTGCCACGTATCCTGACCGGCCTTCGGTTCCTTGTCGGCGGGCAAAGTGAGCTGGTCGAAATGGATCGGCAGGCGCACCGAGTTGAAGCCCCATTTCGCCATCGCGGCGATGTCGGCCCCGGTCGTGTGGTTGTCGAGCCACGCGCGATAGAATTCAGCCGTGCGTTCCTCGCCGACGAGTTCGACGAGCTTCGAGCGGATTTTATGCTGCTGCCCGACCTCGCCGAGTTTCAGCATATAGCCTTCCTGCAGCATCCAGCCGCCGAGCCCCATGCCACGCAGGATGACGGGCTTGCCCGATCCATCGACGATCTGCGTGCCAGCAACCTTCAGAAAGCCTTCGGCGCGCGCGGCGGTAGAGGAAAGCAACGCGGCGAGCGCGAGTGCGACGACACGGAATTTCATGACCTCGTCCCCATTTTCGATTTATGGGAACGTTATCAATTTTTGGTGTCGGGGCAAGCGCGTTAGCGTAAGTCGCGGTATCAGAGCTTGGGCAGCGTGACGCCCTTCTGCCCCATATATTTGCCCGCACGGTCGGCGTAGCTCGTCTCGCACGGCTCGTTGCCCTGCAGGAAGAGAAACTGGCACGCGCCTTCATTGGCGTAGATCTTGGCGGGCAGGGGGGTGGTGTTCGAAAATTCGAGCGTCACATGGCCTTCCCAGCCGGGTTCGAGCGGGGTGACGTTCACGATGATGCCGCAGCGTGCATAGGTCGACTTGCCGAGGCAGATGACGAGCACATCGCGCGGGATGCGGAAATATTCGACCGTGCGGGCGAGCGCGAAGCTGTTCGGCGGAATGATGCAGACGTCGGTTTCGCGGTCGACGAAATTCTTCGGATCGAATTCCTTGGGATCGACCGTGGTCGAATCGATATTGGTGAAGATCTTGAATTCGGGCGCGACGCGCGCGTCATAGCCGTAGGAAGAAAGGCCGTAGCTGATGCATCCGTCGCGGCGCTGCGCCTCGACGAACGGTTCGATCATGCCCTGCGTGCGGGCGGCTTCGCGAATCCAGCGGTCAGAAAGAATGGCCATGCGTGTCTCTTGTCGGTCCTTCGGGACTTGCGCAAGCGGTCAGTCGATCAGGCCGAGATCCTTGGGCCCGAAAGCCGCGGGGAGGAGTTCGCTGAGCCTGTACGTCTTGACCGAGCCGCCGTCGCCCGATGCGCAATGGACGAGGATATCGGTCTTCGACCGTTCGGCGGCTTCGTTGAGGATCTGGCGGCAACGGCCGCACGGATTGACCGGATCACTGCCGAGCAATCCATCTCCATCCGGCCGGCCGCCAACGATCGCAATCTCGGCGAGTTCGCCGATCCAGCCCTCGTTCGCGATCTTCGCAACCGCCGCGGTTTCGGCGCAGAGGGTGAGGCCGTAGCTCGCATTTTCGACATTGGCGCCGGTCACGACGTCGCCATTCTTGAGCAGCAGCGCGGCGCCGACGTGAAAGCCCGAATAGGGGGCGTAGGCGCGCTTTGCCGCATCGCGCGCGGCGTCGATCAGGGGGTCACGGGTTTCGGTCATCGCGTTCCTCCTTCGGGGCGAAGCGCATTCCAGCCGACGGTGCCGTCGGCGCCCGACACCCGCACATAGTTGTTCGCCTGCCACATCGCCCAGGGATGCGCGCCATAATCGGGTTCGAAGAAATCGCGGCGTAGCCAGGTGGTGCGTGCGATGCCTTGCGTCACCTTGTAGTCGGCCTCGAACGCCGGGCCGGGCGCGATCAGGCTGCGCTTGCCTGTATGCGCCTCGATCTGCGCGAGGAAAGTCGCGAGTTCGGACAGCAGCAGCGCGCGTGTCGGGCGGTCGGGGCAGCGATCGTCATAGTCGAGCCAGACGACGGCGGGCAGCGCGTCGGCGCGGCGCGGGACATGGCGGATGAAATTGGCGGCCTGATCGGTCGCGAGCTGGCAGAGGCTGTAACGGTGGATCACGCCCGCCTGCACCCCCGTCTCGCGCGCCGCGGCCATGTTGCGCTGGAACTTCGGATCGACGCCCGCGGAGCCATCGGTCGCCACCACATAGGCGAAATCGGCGCCGGCCGCCTTGATCGATCCCCAATGGACATCGCCGTTGCCTGCGTCGATCGTGATGCCCTGCGTCGGGTACATCGCGCGATCGGGGGTCCATCGCGCCGCCCACCACAGCGCGAGGCCAGCTGCGAGCAACAACAACACGGCCGCAGCGCCGATGCGTTGCAAGGTGCGCGCGACCGCGGCGCGCCAGCCTTCACCGGCTTTCGCCGAACCTTTGCCCCTGATTGCCCCCGCCTTCATCGTCAGCCCTTGATGTGCAGCACGCAGATCAGCGTGAACAGCCGCCGCGCGGTGTCGAAATCGACCGCGATCTTGCCGTCGAGCCGGTCCATCAGCATCTCGGCCGCCTCGTTGTGCAGCCCGCGCCGCGCCATGTCGACGGTCTCGATCTGCTGCGCGGTCGACGTCTTGATCGCCTGATAATAGCTGTCGCAAATTGCGAAATAGTCGCGGATCGGGCGACGAAACCGCCCGAGGCCGAGAATGATCGCCTCGAGCGGCGAGCCGTCTTCGCGCGCGATTTCAAAGATCAGGCGGCCTTCCTCGACACGCAGCATCAGACGGTAGGGGCCGGCATAGCCGTCGGGGTGCCCGCGCTGCGGCACGAACTTGTTGTCTTCGATCAGGTCGAAGATCGCAACGCGACGCTCCTGCTCGACATCGGGGTTGCGCCACACGATCGACCCTTCGTCGAGCTCGACCGAAATGATCCGCTGTTTGGAGGGGTCTGCGTGGCTCATGCTGCCTGTGCTTCTACTTGGCCGCGCACGAAGGGCAAGGGGGGGACTTATTCACAGCATTCCACAGTTATGATATGCAGGGCCATATCGCCGGTTGCGCCGTTCCGGGCGCCGGCCCATGAAGACAGCGATGCCCGAACTAGCCCTTATTCCGACCGCGTTCGCCAGTGGTGACGAGCGCCAAATGCCCCGTAATATCGAGGCGGAGGCCGCATTTCTCGGCGCGATCCTGATCGACAACCGAGTCGTCGAGGATTTGCCGGTGGCGCTCAACCCCGAGCATTTCTTCGAGCCGCTGCATGGACGCATCTTCCAGCAGACGATGGCGTTGATCGAGCGCAACAGCATTGCGACCCCGGTGACGCTGAAACCCTATTTCGAGGCTGACGAGGCGATGAAGGCGGTCGGCGGGGTGGGTTATCTCGCGCAGCTCACCGGCAGCGGTGCGGGCCTGATCGGTGCGCGCGATTTCGCGCGGCAGATTTTCGACCTCGCGCTGCTGCGCGAGCTGGCAGGCGTGGGCCGGTCGCTCGTCGACAATGCGCTGGACACCAGCGAGCGCGTCGACCCGCAGGCGCAGATCGAGGAAGCCGAAACCGCGCTCTATCGCGTCGCGGGCGGCGAGGCCGAGATGGGATCGGTCAAGAATTTCAGCCAAGCGAGCCTGGTTGCGCTGCAGGCGGCCGAGCGCGCGCTCAACTCGGGCGGCCATCTTTCGGGGATTACGACCGGCATCGCGAGCATGAATGCCAAGATCGGCGGCATGCATAATTCGGACTTGATGATCCTCGCCGGACGTCCGGGCATGGGCAAGACTTCACTCGCGACCAATATCGCGTACAACGCGGCAGAGCGCTTTCGCCGCGACGAAGACGACGGTATCCCGCCCGAAAAGAATATGGGGGCGAAGGTCGCCTTCTTCAGCCTCGAAATGTCCGCCGACCAGCTCGCGACGCGTGTGCTCGCCGAACAGTCAGGGGTGTCGGGCGAGGCGCTGCGCATGGGCAAGATCAGCAAGGAGCAGTTCCAACAGCTGAGCCGCGCCGCCCAGCAGCTTCAGACCTTGCCGCTGTTCATCGACGACACGCCGGGCCTGACCATCGCAGGGCTGCGTACCCGCGCCCGGCGCCTGCAGCGGCGCCACGGCATCGGCTTCATCATCGTCGACTATCTCCAGCTCCTGCAGGGGTCGTCGAAGAGCGGCGACAACCGCGTGCAGGAGATTTCGGAAATTTCGCGTGGTTTGAAGACACTGGCGAAGGAACTTCATGTCCCGGTGATGGCGTTGTCGCAGCTCAGCCGTCAGGTCGAAAGCCGCGAAGACAAGCGTCCGCAACTCTCCGACCTTCGCGAATCGGGCTCGATCGAGCAGGACGCCGACATGGTGCTCTTTGTGTTCCGCGAGGATTATTATGTCGCGGCGAAGGAGCCCAAACGCCCGGTCGAGGGCGACGATGTGAAGATCCACGCGCAGCATGAGGAATGGGCAGCCGAGATGGAGCGCGTCTTCGGCCTTGCCGAAGTGATCGTTGCCAAGTCACGCCACGGCTCGACCGGCAAAATCCGCATGCACTTCGAGGCGAAGACGACGAAGTTCAGCGACCTCGCCGACGACAGCATGGCGTTCGAGGATTATGAATAAGGCGGCTTAGAACGCCGGGTCATTCGCCGGATCGTCGTCGATCGGCGTTACTTCGGTGTGGATGCCGCACTCGGTCTTGTCCCAGCCGCGCCAGCGGCCCGAACGCGGATCTTCGCCCGGCTTGACCTTCGACGTGCATGGCGAGCAACCGATCGACGGATAGCCTTCGGCCTCGAGCGGATGGCGCGGCAGGTCGTGCGCCTCGAAATAGGCGTCGAGCTCTTCGCGCGTCCAGTTGGCGAGCGGGTTGAACTTCAGGCGGCCGGTGCTGCCGTCAAGTTCGAAGCGCGCGAGGCCTTGCCGCGTCGATGACTGAAAGCCCTTGCGGCCGGTGATCGAGGTGTCGAAATCGGCGAGCGCCTTTTCGAGCGGCTTCACCTTGCGGATTTCGCAGCAGCCGTCGGGATCGTACGACCAGCGGAGCTCGGTCGCATCCTTCGCGGCGAGGTCTTCGGCGTCAGGCGTCAGATTGACGATGTTGAGCTTCAATCGCGCCGCCAGTGCGTCGCGATAGGCGAGCGTTTCGGGGAAATGCTTGCCGGTATCGAGGAACAGCACCGGCATGTCGGGTGCGACCTGCGTCACCAGATGCAGAAGCACCGCGCTTTCGGCGCCGAAGCTCGAGACAATTCCCGTCTCGCCGAGCAAGCCCGCCCCGATGACGCTCGTCACCACTTCGGCCGCATCCTGACCGCGGAAGAGGTTGTTCAGACGAATGACGTCGGCCTGTGTGAAACGCGGGGCGACGTCGATCCGGTCGCGGGTGCGGTCTTCCGGTGCGGATCTGCTAGCCATGCCGCAGCTTCCAGATCGGCACTGCGCCGTCGGCGGCGCCCTGATAATGTTCGGGCCAGCGCGCGAGCGCCGCCTCGACATCGGCGGCGTTGAGTTCCTTCTCCGGCGCGAAGGTATCGAAACCGCAGCGCTTCATATAGGCAATCTGGTCGACGAGGACGTCGCCCTGCGCACGCAGTTCGCCCGCATAGCCCGCCTCGCGCAGGATGCGCGCCGACGAATAGCCGCGGCCGTCGCGGAACTTCGGGAAAGCGACCTCGATCAGCGCGAGCCGGTCGAGATGCGGGATCAGCGCGCGCGCGTCTTCGTCGGGCTCGAGCCGCACCGCGGTCGCGTTCGATTGCGACAGGAACGCGTCGAGGGTGACCGCGGGTTCTTCGCCGTCGCTATGAATATGCTCAACCATAGATCGCCTCCTTGAAGGGGGCCATGCCGACGCGGCGGAAGGTGTCGACGAAGCGTTCGCCCTCGGTCCGTTCGGCGAGATATTTGTCGGTGACGCGTTCGATCGCGTCGACGATGCCATCCTCGTCGAAACCGGGGCCGGTGATCGTGCCGAGGCTGACGTCCTCCGCACCCGAGCCGCCGAGCGACAACTGGTAGTTTTCGGTGCCCTTGCGGTCGACACCGAGGATGCCGATGTGGCCGGCGTGGTGATGCCCGCACGCGTTGATGCAGCCCGAAATCTTGAGCTTGAGCTCGCCCAGTTCCTTCTGGCGGCCGAGGTCGGAGAAGCGCGTTGCGATCTTCTGCGCGACAGGGATCGAGCGTGCGTTGGCGAGGCTGCAATAATCGAGACCGGGGCAGGCGATGATGTCGCTGATCAGGTCGAGGTTCGGCGTCGCGAGCCCCGCAGCGTCGAGCGCCTGCCAGACCGCATAGAGATCGGCCTTGCGAACGTGCGGCAGCACGATGTTTTGCGCGTGGGTGACGCGGAGTTCGTCGTGGCTGTACTTCTCGCCGAGGTCGGCCATCAGGTCGATCTGTGCCGAACTGGCGTCGCCGGGGATGCCGCCGACGGGCTTCAGGCTGATGTTGACGATCGCATGGCCCGGAACCTTGTGCTTCGCAACATTCTGGTCGACCCAGACGGCGAAATCGGGATCGCTGCGGTCGATGTCATCGGGCGCCGAGGCGTCGAGCGGCGGCGGCGCGAATTGCGCGGCGATGCGGTCGAATTCGGCCTTCGGCGGGTCGATGCCCAGCGACTTCACATGCTTGAACTCTTCCTCGACCTGGCGGCGATATTCGTCGGCGCCGAGTTCGTGGATGAGGATCTTGATGCGCGCCTTGTAGATATTGTCGCGGCGACCGTAGCGGTTGTAGACGCGCAGGCACGCCTCGGTATAGCTCAGCATGTCGTCGAGCGGCACGAAATCCTTGATCAGCGGCGCGATCATCGGGGTGCGGCCCATGCCGCCGCCGACGTAGAAGGCGGCGCCATGCTGCCCGTCCTTCTCGACGATCTGGATGCCGATGTCGTGGAGGCGCATCGCGGCGCGGTCTTCGTTCGCCGCAATCACCGCGATCTTGAACTTGCGCGGCAAATAGCTGAATTCGGGGTGGAAGCTCGACCATTGGCGCAGCAGTTCGGCCCACGGCCGCGGATCGGTGATCTCGTCGGCGGCGGCGCCGGCCCACTGGTCCGAACTGATGTTGCGGATGCAGTTGCCGCTCGTCTGGATCGCGTGCATTTCGACCGAGGCCAGATCCTGCAGGATTGCGGGCGCATCCTCCAGCTTGATCCAGTTATACTGGATATTCTGGCGGGTGGTGAAATGGCCGTAATCGCGGTCGTATTTACGCGCGATATGCGCGAGCATGCGCATCTGGCGGCTGTCGAGCGTCCCGTAAGGCACCGCGACGCGCAGCATATAGGCGTGGAGCTGGAGATAGAGACCGTTCATCAGCCGCAGCGGCTTGAACTGGTCCTCGGTGATTTCGCCCGCAAGGCGGCGGCGCACTTGGTCCGAAAACTCGGCGACCCGGGCATCGACCATCGCATGGTCATATTCGTCATATTTGTACATGTCAGATCACCCAGTCGCCGGCCGCGGGATCGGCGGGTTTCAATGTCAGGTCGGGGCGCACGGTCGGCCCCAAGGCGCGGATACGGTCCTTGATATGCGCGGGGCGCGGACCGTCGGCGGTTTGCTCGCCGTTGATAATATATGGGGCGTTGACGCGGCGCGCGCCTTCCTCGGCGGCAAGGATCGCCTCGCCATGCTCGCCGACGTCGGCGGCGTCTTCGATATGCAGCGACCAGTCGGCCCCGGTCCACCAGGTGACAAACCCTGTTTTCAGGTCATTGCCCGTGAGCAGTTTCATATGAAGTCCCTTATTTGAGCCACGACGCCCGGTGCGCCGAGGCAATCGAGCGCGTCGGCGCGCGCTGCAACCTTGCCGACGATGATCAGTGCCGGACTTGCGACCTTCTCGCGTGCGACGAGGTCGCCGAGATCGGCCAGAAGCGTACGGAGGACGCGCGCGTCGGTGGTGGTCCCGCGCTCGACAACCGCGACGGGCAGATCGGGCGAAACGCCGTCGGCGATCAGCTTGTCGGCGATGGCGCTGGCGGTCGCGAGGCCCATATAGATCACGAGCGTGCGGCCGTGCCCCGCGAGCCCCGACCAGTCCTGGTCGGTCAGGTCCTTGCATTGGCCGGCGACGAAGCTGACCGCGCTGGCGTCATCGCGGTGGGTGAGGGGGAGCCCGGCTTGCGCGGCGCATCCAGCGGCGGCGGTGATGCCGGGGACGACCTCCACCGTGACGCCGGACTTGCGCGCTGCGTCGAGTTCCTCGCCGCCGCGGCCAAAGATGAAGGGGTCGCCGCCCTTGAGGCGTACAACCTGCTTGCCGGCGAGCGTTTCGCGGATGAGCAGTTCGTTGATCAGTTCCTGCTTCATCGTGTGGCGGCTGCGCTGCTTGGCGACCGAGACGCGCTCGACATGCGGCGGGATCAGCGCGAGCACGCCGTCGCCGACGAGGCCGTCATGGACGACAAGGTCGGCGCTCGCCAGCAGCCGCGCGGCGCGCAGCGTCAGAAGGTCGGGATCGCCGGGGCCGGCACCGACCAGCCAGAGCTTGCCCGCAAGATGAGGATGCTTGTCCATCCAGCGTAGATGATTGCTCGGGCCGCGATTGGCAAAGCAGGCTTTATTGGACCCGGTGAAGGTAAAATTGAGCGTGCGTCCCCGACGCGGAGTTACAGATACCTTTTGGTCACCAACTGCGAGCCCTCGGGGTCGCGAAGGCCAACGCCGATCGAGGCACGCATCGCGTCGCTTTCGGAACTTGCGACCGGATAGGCGCAATAATCGGCGGCATAGAATGCGCTGGGGCGATGATTGCCCGACAGGCCGATGCCGCCGAACGGCGCGGCGGACGAGGCGCCGTTGGTCGGCCGGTTCCAGTTGATGACGCCCGCGCGGGCATTGGCCCAGAACTGGTCGTAGAGCTGCGGCGTGCCGCCGACCAGCGACGCCGACAGCCCGAACGCGGTGTTGTTCGCCTCGGCGATCGCGGCCTCGAATGTCTCGACGCGAATGACCTGCAGCAGCGGCCCGAACAGTTCGATGTCGGGGCGTTCGGACATCGCGGTCACATCGATGATGCCGGGGGTCAGAAAGGGGCGGCCCGCGACCGGGCGCGTCATGTGGCGGATCACCTGGCCGCCATTCGACATCAGGATGAGGAAACTTTCGGTCAGGCCGTCGGCGGCCTCGTTGTCGATCACCGGCCCCATATAGGGTGCCGGGTCGGCGTGCGGATGATCGACGATCAACCGGTTTGCAAGCTCGCGTACTTCCTCGACCAGCTTGTCGGCCAGCGTATCGCGGACGATCAGCCGCCGCGCGTTGCTGCACCGCTGCCCGGCGCTCAGGAATGCGGACTGGACGACGATGATCGCCGCGGTGCGGATATCGGCGGTATCCCACACGACGATTGGATTGTTGCCGCCCATTTCGAGCGCGAGCATCTTGCCCGGCTGGCCCGCGAACTGGCGATTGAGCGCGAGGCCGGTCCGCGCCGATCCGGTGAAGAGCAGCCCGTCGATCCCTTTGTGCCCGGCGAGCATCTTGCCCGTCTCGGGGCCGCCGGTGACAAGCCGCAGCACTTCTTGCGGCACGCCCGCGCTGTGGAACAACTCGACCAGCTTCGCGCCGACCGCCGGGGTCTTTTCGGATGGCTTGAACACGACCGAATTGCCCGCGATCAGCGCGGGAACGATATGGCCGTTCGGCAGATGCGCGGGGAAATTATAGGGGCCGAGTACGGCCAGCGTCCCGTGCGGCTTGTGCCGCACCGCGTTGCGCAGTCCCATCGCGCCTTCGATGCGCCGGTTGGACGTGCGTTCGGCGTAAGCCTTTACCGAAACATCGACCTTGTTCGCAACCGATTCGACCTCGGTTCGCGCTTCCCACAGGGGCTTTCCCGTCTCGCGCGCGATCAGGTCTGCGAGCGCCTCGCCCTCGGCCTTGACCCGGTCGGCGAAGCGCCGCAGCGTTTCCGTGCGAAAGGTAACGGGTTTGGAAGCCCATTCGGGCCAGGCGCGCCGCGCGATTTCGACTTCGGCATCGACGTTGCTGACCGCGCCGCGCCAGAGCTCTTCGCCGGTGGCGGGTTCGAAGGAAAGCAGGTCTTCGCTCATGGTCGCCCTGCTCTTATCGGCGAAAGCCGATGGCGGCAACCTGTGCGGCAGCCGGAGCGACGGATTGCTTGCGCCATGCAGCAGGGTTGGCGATAGACGCCGGGTGAGTCCCGCGGGCCGGGACTGTTAACGGCGAAGCGAAGGGGACAACCGATTCTGGCGAAGCATGACAGCCGCCGCGACTGGTCGGACCAATATTGGTGGTCGTCCGACGGCGTCAGGCTGCACGCGCGCGTCTACGCCGGCCCGGAGGCGGCCAAAGATTTGCCGCCGGTCCTGTGCATGCCGGGACTTGCCCGCAACGCCCGTGATTTCGAGGCTCTCGCCCCGTATATCGCGCAGCATCGACAGACGATCGTGATCGAATTTCGTGGCCGGGGCGACAGTGCCTACGCCAAGGACCCGATGACCTATGTGCCGCTGACCTATGTTCAGGACGTCGTCGCGCTGCTCGACGAACTCGCGATCGACCGCTTCGCGACGATCGGCACATCGCTCGGCGGACTGGTTTCGATGCTGATGGCGGCGACTTTACCCGGGCGGCTCGTCGGCGCCGTACTCAACGATGTGGGTCCGGAACTCGAAGCCGCCGGGCTCGATCGCATTCGCGATTATATCGGTGCCGGTGGCAGTCAGCCGACGTGGATGCATGCGGCGCGCGCCTTTGCCGAACTCAATCGCGCGGTCTATCCGGGTTACGGTATTCATGACTGGTTGCGGCTGACCAAGCGTACCCACCGGCTGACCGCGGAGGGCCGCATCGTCACCGATTACGACAAGCAGATCGCGGCGCCGCTTCGTGTGCCGGGCGGCGGCGATGCCGGGATCGACCTGTGGCCCGCCTATCGCGCGCTTGGCGACATCCCGCTGCTGATCCTGCGCGGCGAGCTTTCCGACATATTGGCGCACACGGCGGGCACGCGGATGGTTTCTGAACTGCCGCGCGCGCACATGGTCGAGGTGCCGGGCGTCGGCCATGCGCCCACGATGGACGAACCTGAAGCGCGCAGCGCGATCGATGCCTGGATTGCGGAGCTTCCCGAAGCGTGAGCGCGGACGAGCCCGAGACGCCCTGGCCGATCCGCATCCTGCACCTTCATTCGAGCTTTTCGCTCGGTGGCAAGGAAGCGCGGGCGGTCCGGCTGATGAACCTGATGGGCGAAAGGGCGCATCATACCATCCTGTCGGCGATGCCCGAAGCGCTCGGCGCGCGCGCGGCGATCGATCCCGGGATTGTCGTCGATTTTCCGCAGGATGCGCCGCCGCTTTACGGCAAGCCGTCGCCGGGACGCTATCGCGATCTGGCGGACTATATGACGCGGTTCGAACTGGTGCTCAGCTATAATTGGGGCGCGATGGACGGCGTGATGGCGCGCCGGGTGCA
This sequence comes from Sphingopyxis sp., assembly GCF_035565275.1. Taxonomy (GTDB): domain Bacteria; phylum Pseudomonadota; class Alphaproteobacteria; order Sphingomonadales; family Sphingomonadaceae; genus Sphingopyxis. The sequence continues at coordinate 26,810 of NZ_DATMST010000060.1, read as the reverse complement.
TGTCGCGCGCCTGTGGCACAGCATGCCCGACCTGATCCATCATGAGGATGGGTTCAACGAGGATGAAAGCGTCCGGCGCAACTGGAAACGCAACCTGTTCCGCCGCGTCGCGCTGCGCACCGCGCAGGCGGTCGTCGTCCCGTCGACCCTGCTCCAGCGGATCGCGACCGATGAGTGGAAAGCGGGCAGCCGCACCCGGCTGATCCGCAACGGCATCGACGTTGCGGCCTATGCAAACGGGCCCACGGCACCGATCCCGGGCTTCGAACGCCGCGAGGACGAGGTGGTGATCGGCACCGTCGCCGGGCTGCGCAAGGTAAAGGACCTGCCGCGGCTCGTGCGCGCCGTCGCGACGCTGCCGCCGAACGTCCGCCTTGTGATCGTCGGCGAAGGGCCCGAACGCGCGGCGATTGTCGCCGAAGCTGCCGTGCACGGTATGGCCGACCGCCTGTTGATGCCGGGATTCATGGCCGAACCTGCGCGCTGGATCGGGCATTTCGACTTGCTTGCGCTCTCGTCGCTCAGCGAGCAGGCGCCGATCGCGGTGATCGAGGCGATGGCGGCGGGCCTGCCCGTTGTCAGCCCGGCGGTCGGGGACGTCGCCTCGATGGTTTCCGACGCCAACCGTCCTTTTATCGCCGCCGACGAGGCCGGCTTTCGTCGCGCGCTGGCGCAAATGGCCGAAAATGCTGCGCTGCGCGCCGAAGTCGGAACGGAAAATCGCCGCGTCGCGGCGCAACGGTTCGACGAATCAACGATGGTCGGGGCCTATGAAAAGCTCTATGCTCGCGCGCTTGAAGGCTATGGCCTGTTCGGCGGTCGCTGGATCGGCATCGATTGACAACGGGGTCCAATTTCCGCTTACGGAAGCGGCAAAGGGGGCCGGTGCGTGGACACGCGCCGGCGGAGAGAGAGAAGGTTTAGAGTGTTCAAAGGTTTGAAGCCCATCCTTTATGGCGGGCGTGAAGTCTGGCCCTTGGTCGAGGGCGGCAAAGGTGTGTCGGCGACCAACCACATGTCGAGCGGCGCTTGGGCCGCGGCGGGCGGGATCGGCACCGTGTCTGCGGTGAACGCCGACAGTTATGACGCCGATGGCAAGATCATCCCCCAGATCTATCGCGCGCTCACGCGCAGGGAACGCCACGAAGAACTGATCCAGTACGGGATCGAAGGCGCGGTCGAACAGGTCAAGCGGGCGCACGACGTGTCGGGCGGCCAAGGCGCGATCAACATCAATGTGCTCTGGGAAATGGGCGGCGCGCAGCAAATTCTCGAGGGCGTGCTCGAGCGGACCAAGGGTCTTGTCGCGGGCGTGACCTGCGGTGCGGGCATGCCGTACAAGCTCAGCGAAATCGCCGAACGGCACAACGTCCTCTATTTGCCGATCATCAGTTCGGCGCGCGCCTTCCGTGCGCTATGGAAACGCGCCTATCACAAGGTTTCGCACCTGCTCGGCGCGGTGGTTTACGAGGATCCCTGGCTGGCCGGCGGCCACAATGGCCTGTCGAACGCCGAAGATCCGCTGGTGCCGCAGGATCCCTATCCGCGCGTCAAGGCGCTGCGCGACACGATGCGTGCCGAAGGTATTGCGGACAGTGTGCCGATCGTGATGGCCGGCGGCGTCTGGTATCTGCGCGATTGGGAAGACTGGATCGACAATCCCGAACTCGGCCAGATCGTATTCCAATATGGCACGCGCCCGCTGCTGACCGAGGAAAGCCCGATCCCGCAGCAGTGGAAGGACCGCCTCCGTACGCTCGACGACGGCGATGTGCTGCTGCACCGCTTTTCGCCGACCGGCTTTTATTCGAGCGCGGTGCGCAATCCGTTCCTGCGTGATCTCGAAGCGCGCTCGGAGCGCCAGATCCCTTATTCGAAACAGGAAGCGGGCGATCATATTGTTCAGCTCGACGTCGGGGTGAAGGGCAAGAATTTCTGGGTCACTCCGCACGATCGCGCGCGTGCGCGCGACTGGTTCGCCGAAGGCTATACCGAGGCGCTGAAGACTCCCGACAATACGGTGGTGTTCGTGACCGACGCCGACAAGGCGATGATCCGCAAGGACCAGGCCGACTGCATGGGCTGCCTGTCGCACTGCGGCTTTTCGGCGTGGAAGGATCACGACGATTATTCGACCGGCTACCTCGCCGACCCGCGCAGCTTCTGCATCCAGAAGACGCTGCAGGACATCGCGCATGGCGGCGACGTCGAGCAGAATCTGATGTTCGCGGGCCACGCCGCGTTCAACTTCAAAACCGATCCCTTCTACTCGAACAACTTCACCCCGACGGTGAAGCAACTCGTGGACCGGATTCTGACCGGGGATTAATGGCTTCGAAGGGTGCGGCTCAGGCCCACCCTTCCAGTACCTGATCGGGCGGCCTGTGCCCGTCGCACCAGGCGCGGATGTTCGCGATGACCTTTTCGCCCGAGGCTTCGCGGCCCTCGATCGTCGCCGAGCCGAGGTGTGGAAGCAGCACGGCGTTGTCGAGCGCGAGCAACGCCGGGTCGACCGCCGGCTCGTGCGTGTAAACGTCGAGCCCGGCGCCCGCGATGCGGCCGGTCTGGAGCGCCGCGATCAGCGCCTTTTCATCGACGATTTCGCCGCGCGCGGTGTTGATCAGATAGGCGGTGGGCTTCATCGCGCCGATCCGTGCGGCGTTCACCATCTCGTGCGTTTCGGCGGTGTGGGGGCAATGGATCGTCACGACGTCGCTGATGCGCAGCAGTGTATCGACGCTCGCATGATAGCTCGCGCCCAGCTCCTCTTCGATCGCTTCGGGCAGGCGCTTGCGATTATGATAGTGGATCGACAGGCCAAAGGCGCGCGCGCGGCGTGCCACGGCCAGCCCGATGCGACCCATGCCGATGATGCCGAGCAATTTGCCGCCAACGCGGTGGCCGAGCATCGCGCTGGGCGCCCAGCCGGCCCACTGGCCTGACCGCATCAGCTTCTCGCCCTCGGCGAGCCGGCGCGGAACCGAAAGAATCAACGCCATCGTCATATCCGCGGTATCCTCGGTGAACACGCCGGGCGTATTCGATACCATGATGCTTTTCGCGCGCGCCGCGGCAAGGTCGATATGATCGACCCCCGCGCCGAAATTGGCGATCAGTTTCAGCCGGTCGCCGGCGGCTGCCAGCACGTCCGCGTCGATCTCGTCGGTCACCGTGGGAACGAGCACATCGCAGTCGGCGACCGCAGCTTTCAGCTCTTCCCTCGTATAGGCGTGATCGTGCGCCGACAGCGCGACATCGAACAGTTCGGCCATGCGCGCCTCGACATGCGGCATCAACTGGCGGGTGACGATGACGCGCGGGCGTTTCGGACGGGATGAATCGGGCATGGGCGCCGATAGAGCGCGATGATGCGAAGGGGTCAAGGGGGAGTCGCCGAACGAGGCTGTGGAAGACAGGTCGTTTGGCTGCTGCGACCGGTTGATAATATGCACCGATTTTGACAAGGGTTGATAATGACCAGCCGAAAATTTGCACTGATTTTATTGAGCCTTGCCGCGGTGGGACCGGCATCGGCACAGTCAGACCCCGTCAAGCTGCCCTATTGGGCGTCGATCAGCGTCGACGAGGCGCGGATGCGCAAGGGGCCTTCGCCCGACGTCCCGGTGATCTGGGAATATCGCCGCAAGGACCTGCCCGTAAAAGTGATCGCGCGCTTCGAAACCTGGCGCAAGATCGAGGATCCCGACGGCACGCAGGGCTGGATGGCGGCACGGCTTTTGAGCCGGACGCGCACCGCCATCGTCACCGGCGAAATCCGGCCGATGCGCGACGACGCCAGTTTGTCGGCGGCGGTCGCCTTTCGCGCCGAGCCCGGCGTCGTCGGTCGCATCACCGATTGCAAGGATGGATGGTGCCGGTTCGAGGTCAAGGGACGCAAGGGCTGGATCCAGACCGACCATATCTGGGGCGACTGACACGTTCATGAGAAGAGGGCCGAACGGTTTCCCGTCCGGCCCGATGATTGCCTGGGGTTAGCGTCGCCAGTTGAAGTGGTTGCGATAAACCTTGACTACCCGGCCGTTGCGCTCGTTGACGAGCAGCAGGTCGTTATAGTGCCGGACATAGGTCAGGTTGCGACCGGCGCGCGGCACGCCCCAGCGGCTGTCCCAGCTCGGACGATACGCCGAACTGTAGTAGTTCGAGCGCAGCGTCGAGCCGACGCGGAACTGCTGATATTTGAACGGCGCGCGATAATTCTGGTAGCGCGTGTCGCGGCGCCAGTCGCGCTGGCTCTCGCGCAGATCCTGACGTGCATCGCGGACGTCGCGGCGCGCATCGCGAACATCGCCGCGGTCGCCGCGACGCTGGGCGTTACGCAGATCGCGCTGTTCCTCGCGCAGTTCCTTGCGGTCGTTGCGGATCTCGCGGGTCTGTGCCTGCGCCACGGCAGGGACCATCATCGCGGCGATCAGGCCGGCGGTGAGAAATTTGCTCTTCATTGTGCCATTCCTTTCAATCGGTCAGGGGGAGGGGGTTCGCCCGATGACAAGGATGGAATACCCGAGTCGGGTTGAACCGAACCGGAATGCCGCGTTTATTTTCAGGTCATTAGTGTCGCAATTTGTCGCGGCCAGACGACGAAACGGCGCCGTCTTGCGACGGCGCCGTGGAACTTTTCACCTTGAGCCGTTCAGACCAGTTCGATCGCAACCGCCGTCGCTTCGCCGCCGCCGATGCAGAGGCTGGCGATGCCGCGCGTCTTGCCGTGACGCTGGAGCGCCGCGATCAGCGTGGTGATGATGCGCGTGCCGCTGGCGCCGATCGGGTGGCCCAGCGCAGTCGCGCCGCCGTGGACGTTGATCTTGTCGTGGGGGATGCCAAGGTCGTGCATCGCGAACATCGCGACGCAGGCGAAGGCTTCGTTGACCTCGAACAGGTCGACATCGCCGATCGACCAGCCGGCTTTCGCCAGCACCTTGTTGATCGCGCCGACCGGGGCGACGGTGAAGTCTTTCGGCTCCTGTGCGTGCGCGGCGTGCGCGACGAGCTTCGCGACGGGCTTTGCGCCCTTGGCCTCCGCGACCGACTGGCGCGTCAATACGACAGCGGCGGCGCCGTCCGAAATCGACGAGCTGGTCGCCGCGGTGATCGTGCCGTCCTTGGCAAAGGCGGGCTTCAGTGTCGGTATCTTGTCGGGCATGCCCTTGCCGGGCGCTTCGTCGGTGTCGACGACCACATCGCCCTTGCGGCCTGAAATAGTCACCGGCGCGATTTCATTGGCGAAGGCACCGTCGGCGATCGCGGCCTTGGCCCGGCTCAGCGATTCGATCGAATAGCTGTCCTGCGCTTCACGGGTCAGCTGATAGGCATCGGCGGTATCCTGCGCAAAGGTGCCCATCGCGCGGCCGGCGTCATACGCATCCTCAAGGCCATCGAGGAACATATGGTCGTATGCGGTGTCATGGCCGATGCGGGCGCCGCCGCGATGCTTCTTGAGCAGGTAGGGCGCGTTGGTCATCGATTCCATGCCGCCCGCGACGACAAGGTCGATGCTGCCCGCGGCGAGCGCTTCGGCGCCCATGATCACGGTCTGCATGCCCGAACCGCAGACCTTGTTGACGGTCGTCGCCTGCACAGACTTGGGCAGGCCCGCCTTGATTGCGGCCTGCCGGGCCGGCGCCTGGCCGAGGCCGGCGGGGAGCACGCAGCCCATATAGATACGCTCGATATCGTCGCCCGAAACGCCCGCGCGTTCGACCGCCGCCTTGACCGCGGTGGCGCCGAGGTCGGTCGCGCTCGCGTCCGACAGGCTGCCCTGCATGCTGCCCATCGGGGTGCGCGCATAGGAGAGGAAAACGACGGGATCGGTGGCGGTCATGGCGAGAGACTCCGTAGGGGAAAGATACGTCGGCGGGTCGCTTAGCGTCTTTGCTGCACTTGCGAAAGAGGCAGGGTCTAGATGGGTGGCCAGTTTCATCTTGCAACCCGCCGCGCGGCATGATCAAACGGCGCGCACAGATAAGGGGAGACGGGTCATGGCCACCGCAAACAGGCAGGATATCGCCGGCGAAACCGCGCGCATGCACGAGGTGCTCGCGGCGCAGAAGGCGAGCTTTACCGCGGCGATGCCCGAAAGCCTTGCGGTACGTACCGATCGCATCGACCGCGCGATCGCGCTGCTCGTCGACAATAGCGATGCATTTGCCAAGGCGGTGAGCGAGGATTTCGGCCACCGCAGCCGCGAACAGACGCTGATGACCGACATCATGCCATCGGTCAGCGCGCTCAAGCACGCGAAGAAGCATATGGCGAGCTGGTCGAAGGGCGAGAAGCGCAAACCGACCTTTCCGCTCGGCTTGCTCGGCGCGAAGGCAGAGGTCGTCTATCAGCCGAAGGGCGTCGTTGGCGTCGTCAGCCCCTGGAATTTCCCTGTTGGCATGGTCTTCGTACCGATGGCGGGCATCCTCGCGGCAGGTAACCGCGCGATGATCAAGCCGAGCGAGTTTACCGAAAATGTCTCGGCGCTCATGGCGCGGCTCGTACCGGATTATTTCGACGAGAACGAAATGGCGGTGTTCACGGGCGATTCCGACGTCGGTGTGGCATTCTCGAAGCTCGCTTTCGACCATATGATCTTCACCGGCGCGACGAGCGTCGGCAAGCATATCATGCGCGCCGCCGCCGATAACCTCGTCCCCGTCACGCTCGAACTCGGCGGCAAGTCGCCGACCTTCATCGGACGCAGCGCGAACAAGGACCTCGTCGGCCAGCGCGTCGCGCTCGGCAAGATGATGAACGCCGGGCAAATCTGCCTCGCGCCCGACTATCTGCTCGTCGCCGAGGATCAGGAAGGCGCGGTGATCGACAGTGTAACCAGGGGCGCGACCGCACTCTATCCGACCTTGCTCGCCAACGACGACTACACGTCGGTGGTGAACACGCGCAATTACGACCGCTTGCAGGGCTATCTCGCCGATGCGCGTGAGAAGGGCGCCGAAGTGATCGAGGTCAATCCGGGAGGCGAGGATTTCGCGAGCTCGAACGGCCACAAGATGCCGCTCCATATCGTCCGCAACCCGACCGACGACATGAAGGTTATGCAGGAGGAGATCTTCGGCCCGATCCTGCCGGTGAAGACGTACAAGACGATCGACGACGCGATCGATTATGTGAACGCCAACGACCGCCCCCTCGGCCTCTATTATTTCGGGCAGGACAAGAGCGAGGAAGACCGCGTGCTGACGCGGACGATCTCGGGCGGCGTGACGGTCAACGACGTGTTGTTCCACAATGCGATGGAAGACCTGCCCTTTGGCGGCGTCGGACCGTCGGGCATGGGCAATTATCACGGGGTCGACGGCTTCCGTACCTTCAGTCACGCGCGCGCCGTCTATCGCCAGCCAAAGCTCGACGTCGCGGGGCTGGCGGGCTTCAAGCCGCCCTATGGCAAGGCGACGGCGAAGACGCTGGCGAAAGAGCTCAAGAAATAGCTTGGCAAGATACGGCGCTTCGCCCTAGGGGAAGCGCCGCGCTTTTCGCGCCGTTATTTTGTGCCCCTGTGGTGAAATTGGTAGACGCGCTCGACTCAAAATCGAGTTCCGCAAGGAGTGCTGGTTCGAGTCCGGCCAGGGGCACCAAACACAGAGTCCGGCGGCGTCTGGAAATCTGTCCGCGGCGGGTAGCATCTAGCTCATCATTTTCAGGGGCCGCCGCCGCTCTTTCGTCAGAATCGGCTGATTTGTACGAGGCTATCCCGAATCCGCCATGGCATGGTGCGCCGGCGCTCAATTATTCTGCTCGATCTCGCCGGGATCGTCGTGGCAGGTCATTCTCACCCGGGGATTCCGTTCGCATCCGCGCGAGGAAGGCGTCGACCACAAATGTGAACTTGCCCGGATCGCCGTAAGCGCGCGCCATCACCATTGCGCCGTAAATCGCCGTCTGGAAAAATTGCGCCGAGGTCCGCGGCTCGAGCTCCAGCTTGATCGCCCCCTGCTCGACGCCGAGTGCCATGACGCGTTCCAGCCAGAGCCCGAGATCGTTGAAGTGCCGCTGCACGGCGGCGCCGACCTCAAGCGGCAATCCGGGCAGTTCGACCGCCAGCACGCCCGCAAGGCAGAAGGTGGCCGACTGGTCCTCGATGCATCGTTTCCAATAGTCGACATAGGCCAGCAACTGCGCCATCGCGTCGGGCTCACCGTTTTCGAGGACTGCTATCTGTGATCGAATCGCAGCGCGCTGCTGCTCGACCACCGCGATGACCAGATCGACTTTCGACGGAAAATGATGGTGGATGCTGGGCTTTCGGATGCCGAGCCGCTCGGCGAGGTCGGCATAGCTGAAGCCATTATAGCCGGCATGGGCGATGAGCTGACCCGCCTCTTCGATTAATTTACCTGCAGTGTCTTTCACGGATACCTCTGCCTACCTTCCGGTAGGTCGTATGCGAAAGCCAGTCCGATTCCAAGCCGGACAGTGACGACGAACCCGTTTCCCGCCCGAAATGCAGGCGCAAGATTTGCTGTCGTCGAAGTGGGGGCGATCACTAGACTGACCGGACCGGCTTCCGGGCGTCGCTCACCATGAGCCATGCTGCCGAGACGAAGAAATAGAAGGCGCCGAAGGCGGCGTAGGGGGCGACGTCGGTAATACCGACGGGGGCAGTACCGCCAGCCATCTTGACGAAGAAAATACCCGCGAGCGAGGACTGTGCTCCGCTCAGCACCATCGCCCATTGGGCCCCCGCCGTTTTCCAGCGGCGCAATGCGGTGGCAAGCTGCAAGAGGCCCGCGAAGATCGCCCACACGCCGAAGACGGCGAGCACAGCGTTCATTCCCTTGCCGAGCGCGATTGCGACGGCGACGGCAGTGAGCAGGCTCACCACGAAGTTCAGCAATTGCGTCTTGTTCGAACCGAGACCCCCGCTCTGCCGCGCGTCGACATAGTTCGCGAGCGCGTCCCAGAGCGGATAGCCAATCAGCATGATGGCGGCGAGTGCCGGGTTCGACTTTCCGGCCGTGAAGGCGAGCGCGACCCAAGCGGCGGACACTGCGAAACGTGCGAAATAATATCGCTTGAGCCAGGTCGATGGGGAAGGCGAGGTGACGGCGCGAGCTTGCATGACGATTCTCCGGGATTGATGTCTACCAACTAGTAGGTAGGGTAAATTGAGTCAACGCTCTCTCAAGAAATTTCGTTCGCGGTCATGCGGCTGGTGCGACCGACCTTGGCTTTCGACCGGCATGGTCCTGGACCTGGCGGGCAATCGCATAGGGTTCGGCGGCAATCTCCGTTTTGCGTCCGGCCATCAGGTCGGCGAGCAAGCGCGCCGACCCCGCTGCAAAGGCGATCCCGGGCGGCCGTGGCCGCTGTTGAACCGCAATCCGCGGCCTCAAGCGGAACCCGGTATGCGGGGTGCTTTGCCGAAGTATATTTCCGGGTGCCGACGAGCTGCCGAAAGTCCGCTTTTTCTCGTTTATAACCAGGAGCGGACAGCCTCAAACCGGCCGGATTAGCTCGCAAACCTCGTGGGAATTATGGGGCCCGATCGGGTGGGATGCGTACAACTGATCAAAGACGGGATTGTGCTGATCGCTCGCAAACCGGAAGGTTCAAGCGCGTCGATGCCTTCCGAAGGTCCCCGCGACCCCGGTCAAAACCGCAAAGATGACACTACCGAAGACGAGCATGGCGTTGATGCCATAATATCCGACCGCCATGCCCGCGAGCGACGGCAGCAAGGCCGCGCCGCCGAGTTGAAAGGCCGTGAGATAAAGCACCGCGCGCCGGCCAGGATCGATCTCGATCAGCCAACCCGTAAAGAAGGGAAGGGTGAACAGCCACAGGAAGCCGAAAGCCATGCTGAGCGCGATGAGCGCCGGGGGGCTGTTCCGGAACAAGTAGAATAGCAGCAAGAGGGCTGCACCGCCGATGGCGCAGACGGCGATCGTTTTCGAGTTCGGCAATCGCTCGGCGAACCGCGCGGCCGCCAATGCGCCGGCAACCTGCGAGACGAGGCACAGCGAAACGGCAATCCCTTCGAAGGACGGCGTGTATCGGTATTGGATCAGCCACAGCCCGAAATAGCTCCACACCGACACGATCGCGCCGAGGAACAGTCCTGCACAGCAGAGCGCCGTGAGACTGGTCGGCGTGACCGCGCCGCGTTCGCTATCGGGTTCGGCGGGGCGGAGCGAAGCGGGCAGCATGAGCGCCGCGGCGGCGCCGACTACGCCGGCGGTGGCGAGGGCGATCAGTGCCGCGTCGGTTCGCGAACCCGCGACCGAGAAGAAGGGGAGAGCGGCCGCGACCGCGGCCTGAAGCAGCGTTTGCGCGGCCAGAAACAGTCCGCTCGCCCGCTCCACCGGTATCGCACGCGAAATGGTGACCAGTGCGGCCGACACGAGGATGCCTTCGCTCAGTCCCGTGACCCCGCGAAATGCGGACAGGATCGCTATCCCCGATTGCCCGATTTGTGCCGCGTTAAGCGCGGCGAGTGCTATGGCCGCGCCGCCGATCACCAGCTTTGCGTTGGCCCGGCGCAGCAACCCGACGCCGGCAAGCGAACCCAGCGCCATCGCCAGCATTTCGATCGTCACGAGATTGCCGACCTGGCTGTCGGCGACCCGCGCTTCCTGCACCATTGCGCCGAGGAACACCGGCTGGACCCCGAGGACAAGCAAGGCGCAAGACCCGATCAGCATCGAGATCGTGAGCGTCGCCCGGCTCGTTGGCGGCGGCGCGCTCACGACGGGCTGCTCGCGTCAGTGCGCAGCGGAAGATATTCGGGAAGGAAGGTGCGCGAATAGGCGATGCGCGCGCGGCGTGCCTGTTCCTCCATCGCGTCGGTGATCAGGCCGTGCCGGTGGATCGACAGCGACCAGATTGCGTCGTTGATCACGATGACCTCGACGAGCCGGTCGGGGAGGTCGGGGATTTCGGGCATGATGAACTTTTGCGTCATCACTTCGATGCTGCGGCCCGCCATCACGAAATTGCTGTCGAGATCCTGCGCGCGGATGTCCGACGACCACGCCGGACCGCCGAGCAGTACCTGGCGCGCCGCGGGGTGCGCATTGAACCATGCCTGGCCGGCGCGATACTGCAGCGTCTGCAGATCCTGCCAGCTTTCGATGTCTCCGGGCACCTCGGTGAGCACGCCTTCCTCGAACCGCTTCAGATATCGCTCGGCGAGTGCGCTGAACACGAGGTGCGGTTCGGGGAAGAAATGATAGATCGAAGGCGGCGATATCCCGACCTCGGCGGCGATTGCGTGGATGCTGATCGCCGAAGGCGGCAGCGTGTCGAGCAGTCGTTCGGCACCATCGAGGATCGCTTCGAATCTTGCCCGGCTGCGCTTTTGCGCGGGGCGGCGGATTTCCGCTCGGGTCAGTTCACTTGTCGTCATGCGCGCTCCCTGTGTCCCCATGCATCTTCGAAGCGCCCGCATAAATCAACCTTTTATCTGATTAGAAAAAGAGGATTGTGAAAAATTCTTGACTCTTGCGTAGTCGCCTGTTCTCTAAACCGGATAAATATCCGAAAATAATGAAGGGGAGTGCGATGAAACGCGGTTTTGCAGTGATTTCCGTCTCGTTGTTGGCGCTGACTCCGGCGATTGCTTCCGCGCAGGACGCAGCCCCGCCATCCTCTTCTGCCGCGGACCAGCCGGAAGGCATCGGCGAAATCGTCGTCACCGCACAGCGGCGCGAACAGAATATCCAGGACGTGCCGATCAGCATCGCGGCGATCAGCGGCGAAGCGCTCACCCAGGTCGGTATCCGCGATCCACGCGATCTGGCCATCCTCGTCCCCGGCCTCTCGTCGCAGGCGGGTACGTCGGCCACGACGACCTCGCTGTTCCTGCGCGGCGTCGGCATCGGCGATTTCAACTCGAACACCACCGGCGCGGTCGGCGTCTATGTCGACGATGTGTTCCTCGGCGCGAATGCGGGCAAGCTGTTCAACGTCTTCGACAGCGACGGCATCGAGGTACTGAAAGGGCCGCAGGGCACGCTCTACGGCCGCAACACCACCGCCGGCGCGATCCGCTTTTCGTCGCGCAAGCCGACCGACGAATTCAGTGCCAACGCCGCCGTCTCCTACGGCCGCTTCAACGAGGTGCAGGTCGAAGGCGGCGTCGGCGGGCCGATCATCGGCGACGTGCTGAAGGCACGGGTGGCAGGGACGTATCTGCGTCGCGACGGCTGGTTGCTCAACCGCGTGACCGGCAACAAGCTCAACGACCTCGACATGTGGGCGGGGCGCGCGATCGTCGATTTCACGCCGAACGAGGATATATTGATCCGCGCCATCGTCCATGGCGGGCAGAACCGCGGCGGGGCGCGCCAGTTCCAGCATCGCGGGCTGGGCGTCGATTTTGCCGGCAATCCCAATTTCGCCGACGGCGTGCCGCTCGACGGCCTTGGCTATGCCGATACCGACGGCGACCTCAATGCCGGCGATTATGACATCGAGGGGCAGGAGCGCGTCAATGTGTTCGGCGGTTCGCTGACCGCGAGCATCGATATGGGCGGGGTCTCGCTGACTTCGATCAGCGCCTATGAACAGGTGCGCCGCCACACGCTCGAGGATACCGACGCAAGCCCCAATAATGTGCTGACCGCGACCTATATCGACCGGCCGCAGCAGTTCAGCCAGGAACTCCGGCTCCAGTCTAAGGACGGCGGCGCGGTGAACTGGATCGTCGGCGGCTATTATTTCCACGACAAACTGGTCACCGAAAGCGCGTTCGATATCCTCCGCGTCTTTCGCGACCCCGACGATCTGCCGGGCACGCTCGACCCGGTCAATTCGATCGGCAATTTCGCCTATCCCTATGCGCAGAAGACCGAGAGCTGGGCCGCCTTTGCGCAGGCCGACGTCAAGCTGACCGACCGGCTGACGCTGACCGGTGGTCTGCGTTATTCGGTCGACAGCATCGATTTCGATTTCCACAGCTTTTTCGACGATGTGATCGTCGTGCCGGTGCTCGACTTCACCGGATCGAAGACGTTCAAGGACCTGTCGTGGCGCGCGGCGCTGTCGTTCCAGGCGACCGACGACCTGCTCTTCTACGCCTCGTCGTCGAAGGGATATAACAGCGGCGGCTTCGCCGGCGGCTCGTCGAGCGACCCGGCGCAATTGCAGCCGTTCCGTTCGGAAAAGCTCTACGCTTACGAGGCTGGGTTCAAGAGCGACCTGCTCGGCCGCGCGCTGCGTTTCAATGCCGCGGCTTTCTATTACGACTATCGCGATCTGCAGGTGTTCGTGTTCGACACGTCGGGCGTGCTGCCCGTCCAGCGTAAGCTGAACGCGGGCAATGCCGAGCTTTACGGTCTGGAAATCGAACTGCAGGCGCAGCCGTCGCGCAATTTCAACGCCTTCGTCAACGCCAGCCTGCTGCACGCACGCTACAAGGATTTCACCGCGCTCGCCGCCGACGATTATGCGGGTAACAAGCTGGTCAATGCACCCGAAGTGGCGATCTCGGCGGGTTTCGCGGTGACCCAGCCGCTGCCCGGCGACAGCGCGCTACGTCTGCGCGTCGACGGGAGCCTGCAGTCGGAAACCTTCCTGACGCCCGATAACGTCCGGGCCAACAGGGTGAAGCCTTATGGCACCGCGAACGCCCGGCTTTCCTGGCTGTCGCGTGACGAGAAGTTCGAGCTGGCGCTGTGGGCCAAGAATATCACCGGCACGCGCTATGTGACCTATGTTTCGCCGGTCGTGACGATGGACCAGCTCAACTACAACGACCCCGCGACCTACGGCGTCCAGGCCGTCGTGAAATTCTGACAGACAAGCGAGATCGATATGAACAGAGTGCAGGATGCGGCGCTGCGCGCGCGCGCGCTGAAAGTCATTCCGAACGGGATGTACGGGCATGAATCGGTGCGGATGCTGCCCGACAGCTTCCCGCAATTTTTCAGCAGGGCCGAGGGCGCCTATATCTGGGACGCCGACGGCAACCGCTACCTCGACTATATGTGCGCCTATGGCCCGAGCCTGCTCGGCTATCGCGACGAACGCGTCGAGGCGGCGGCGCGCGCGCAGGCGGCGGTAGGCGACACGCTCACCGGCCCGTCGCCCCTGATGGTCGACCTCGCCGAAATGCTCGTCGACATGGTCGATCACGCCGACTGGGCGATGTTCTGCAAGAACGGCACCGACGCGACGACGATGGCGATGAGCGGCGCGCGCGCGCAGACCGGCAAGCGGATCGTGCTGGTGGCGAAGGGCGCCTATCATGGCGCCGCGCCTTGGTGCACACCGATCCCCGCCGGCACGGTGGCCGAGGACCGCGCGCACATCCGTACCTACGCCTATAACGATGTCGCGAGCCTCGAGGCCGCGGTGGCGGATGCGGGCAACGATCTCGCCGCGATCTTTGCATCGCCGTTTCGCCACGATGCGTTCATCGATCAGGAAGCGCCCGACCCTGCTTACGCCCGGCGTGCGCGGGAGCTTTGCGACCGGACGGGGGCGATGCTGATCGTCGACGAGGTTCGCGCGGGGTTCCGCCTTGCGCGCGGGAGCAGCTGGACCAGCCTTGGCGTCCAGCCCGATCTCAGCGCATGGGGCAAATGCTTCGCCAACGGCCACCCGATCTCGGCGCTGCTCGGGTCGGACCGGTGCCGCGAAGGCGCGGGCGCCCTTTATGCGACGGGTTCCTTCTGGCTTTCGGCGGTGCCGATGGCGGCGGCGATCGAGACGCTGCGGATCATCCGCGAGAGCGACTATCTCGAACATATGGTCGGCCTTGGCGAAAGGCTGCGCACGGGTCTCGACGCGGCAGCGTCGAACCATGGCTTCACGCTGCGCCAGACCGGGCCAGTCCAGATGCCGCAGATCATGTTCGAAGGCGATCCCGACTTCCGGGTCGGGTATGGCTGGGCCGAAGAGATGCTCGCGCGCGGCGTCTATATGCATCCCTGGCACAATATGTTCCTCTGCGCCGCGATGACCGACGCCGACATCGACCTGACGCTTGCGGCGGCCGACGAGGCTTTCGCGGCGCTGGCGGCGCGGCGCGGCGAGCTTGCCCCGCACCCGATCCTCGTCGCGCTTGCCGCGGCGGCGTCCGATACGCCGGCCTGAGGTCATGGACGCGCGCGTCGACCTGCTCGCGGTCGGTCTCACGACGATCGACATCACCGTCCATCCGGTCGCGTCGCTGCCCGAGGGCGAGACGGGGCAACTCGTCGAATCGATCGTGCTTTCGCCCGCCGGAACCGCGGGCGGAACCGCGCTCGTCGCGCAGAAGCTCGGCCTCCGCACAGCAATCGCTTCGGCGGTTGGTGACGATCCGCAGGGGCAGTTGATCCGGTCGATGTTCGACGCGGCAGGGGTCGATACGCGACTGCTTTCGATCGACCCGGATCGGCCGACCTCGACCACGGTGCTCCCGATCCGCCCGAATGGCGACCGTCCGAACTGGCACATGATGGGGGCGAGCGTCTTTGCACCCGTCACCGACGCGGTCTTTGCCGCGCTCGCCCACACCGCCGCCGTCCACTGGGGCGGTGTGGGCTTTCCCGGCGCGGCGGGGAAGGGTGCCGACCTGCTTCGCGATGCGCGCGCACGCGGCATATTCACGTCATGTGACCTGATCGCGCCCTCGGATGCGGCGCAGGCCGATCTCGACGCGTTGTTGCCGCACGTCGATCTGTTCATGCCCAGCCTCGCCGAGGTGCATGCACTTGCCGGAACCGGCGATCCGGTCGAAGGCGCACGCCGTTTCATGGCACGCGGCGCCGGCGGCTGCCTCGTCAAGATGGGCGGCGGGGGGGCGTTGCTCATACTGCCCGACCGGCAAATTCATGCGCCGGCGCACCGGATCGACCCCATCGACACGACCAGTTGCGGCGACAGCCTGTGTGCGGGATATATCGCCGGACGCGCGCGCGGCCTGGATCCCGCCGACGCTTTGCGTTTCGGTGTCGCGACCGCGGCGCAGGTCGCGCTGGGCGTCGGCACACTGGGCAAGCTCGAAAGCCATGACGGGACGACCGCGTTCATGCGCGACACACCGGTTAAGGAAGGACCCCGATGACCGAAGACGAAGCCCGGCAGCAGCTTGTCGATGCGATGCGAACGCTCGACGCACGCGGGCTCAATCGCGGGACGTCGGGCAATCTGTCGGTGCGCTTTGGATCGGGGATGTTCGTGACGCCGTCGGGGATAACCCCCGACCGCCTGAAGCCCGGGCTGATGGTATTCGTCGACGGCGACGGCAGCGTCGCGGAAGGGGCGGCGGGCCCTTCGAGCGAATGGCAGATGCATCTTGGCCTCTATCGCCGCCGCGCCGATGCCAAGGCCATCGTCCATTGCCATGCGCGCCATTCGACGATCCTCGCGTGCGCGCACCTCGAGATCCCGCCGCTCCACTATATGGTCGCGGTCAGCGGCGGAGCGAGCGTTCCGGTCGCGCCCTATGCGACCTTCGGCAGCGAGGAACTTGCCGAGGGTGTCGCCGACACGCTCGACGGAAGGCTCGCCTGCCTGATGGCCAATCACGGGCTGATCGCGCTGGGGCCGAACCTTGCCACCGCGATGGCGATCACCGAGGAAATCGAGGAACAGGCGGCCGTTTATTGCGGCACGCTGGCGATCGGCGGGCCAAAGCTCCTGGACGAGCCGGAAATGAAGCGGATCATCGGAGCGTTCCAGCGTTACGGACAACGCTGATACGAGATCGGACTGTGACCATCCGCGGATATTTCGCGCTGGACAGACCAGAGTGCAGAATGTCGACTGTTTTGGGCCGCCTATTCAGCTGACGCCCAGAACAGGGTCGGCAGCATGACGAAGCCGGCGATGACGCAGGCCGTCGCGATCCAGCGCCAGTATCCCATTCCCAGCCATGCTCGCTGCCAACCGACGCGGAACGGCGTTGCCTGCTTCAGTTTGCGACCGATATGCAGCGCATAGATCGCCATGCCGGAAACCGAGAGCGCGGTCATCAGGCTACCGAAAAGAAACCAGATTGCCTTGGTCCAATAGCCGCCAAAATATCCGAAATACAGCGGGTCGGCCATTTCGCTGATCCGCTGATGCACGTCGAGGTTGGCCCCGTCGGTCTCCTCGTCGTCGAGCAGGACATATTGGTCCTTCGCATATTGGAAGCCCTTGACGATCTCGTCGACGTCGACCGGGCCGACGCCGGGGACCACCTTCTCATATTTGATGCGCTTGCTCGTCGGTTTATGGATCTGGCTGAAGGCAATCGTCGCGCCGCTCTTTGTCGCCGAAGACTTCAACGGGGATCGAGACGAGCACCAGGCGGATCTGGCCTTTCCAATAGGGACGCGCTGCCATCTTCCGTCACTCCTTCGCAAGACTCCTTCATTGCGCGCGGCCGCCGAGCGTTCCCGGGCGCGCGCAACTCAATCTGGATCAAGATCGGCGAATATTTGCGGTGCGGGGGCAACGACGCGCTCTGTCGCCGGTTGGCTGGCGGCTTGCCGGCAGCGCCGATGGTGGCCCATAACGCTTTGGCTCGGCGAGTTCCGGGCAGTTGGTATCCGCGCCCGCTGCGGTCGGGAAATCCGCGGCCGCTGCACCGGGATCAGAATATTCCGAGGAATTTCTTGCGCTGCTTTTCTTTCCCGTCGGCGGTCTGCTTTCCGTCCTCGGACTTGGCGGTCGTGCCCCTGCCGACATCGTCGCGCGGTTTGCCTTTGCTTGTCCGCTGGGCCTTGGCCGTCGCGCCGGCGAGCACGGGGCCACACTGCGCCGCCTTGGCATCGCCGGGGTCGATAAAGGGAATGATCGCGGCGACCGGGCTGGCGAGGATGCCGAGGCCGAGGCCGGCGCCCGCGCGGCCGGCAAGTTCGTCGCTCACCGGATCGATCCTCGGCGCTGCAAAATAGCCCTGCACGCCGACCGGCGACTGGCCCGAGAACAGGCTGAAGGTCTTGCCGTCGGCGCGCACCGCCATGTCGATCGCTTCGGAGCGGAACGAGAAGCCGCCGCGGCCGAGCATCACGTTCTTCTGCGTGTCGATCAGGATCGGGTCGGCCGCCGCGACGCCGCCACGCACCGTGAAGGCGATCAGCCCGCAATTGATCTGGACCGGCTTCTTCAATTTGTCCTGGAACATCTTCTGCACGAACGTGCCGATATCGAGTTCGGCGAGCTGGATATTGCGCGTCCAGAAGGTGCCTTGCGGCAGCACGAAGGCAATGCGGCCGTTCGAGGTCGCGAGCGATTGGCGTACGCTGTCGCCAAGACCGACCATGCGGACGCGGCCGCTCACCGTGCCCGTTGTCCCGGACTCCTCGGTCCCGAATCCGGCCAGCAGCGTGCCGAGCCGCGTCGGCGACAGGCGGATATCATATTCCGTACGCACACGGGCGGGGCGCGTGTCGACCGAGATATCGCTCTTCACGGTGCCGCCCGCTACGACGAAGTTGAACGGCTTCAATTCCATCAACCCGTTCTTGAGTGCGAGCGTGAGGTCGACGTGGCTGATCGGAAAGCTTTCGGCGCGTACCTTGGTGACCCGGTACCGGACATTGGCGTCGAACCGCTTCAGGGCTTCGACGCGCAGCGGCGCATCGGGCAACAAGCGCGGGCGGCCGCTGACGGTCTGTACGGTCCCACCCGTGCCCATCGTATCGAGCCGCTGCGGATCATAACCGACGAACGGCCCGGCATCGATGATATTGAGCGAGCGGGTGGTCAGATCGGCCTTCAGATAGACGCGCCCTTTCGGCTGGCTGACCGCAAGCGCGCCGGCGAGGTCGCTGTCGCCGAACACGCCCTTGATGCCGGTCAGCTTCCAGACCTCGTCCGCGTAGGTCAGCGCGGAAGTGACGCGGTAGCGCCGCGTGTCGGGGATCGCGACACCGAGGAAGTCGAAGAGGCGCGACAGATTGCCGCCGCGTGCATGGAGCTTGAGGTTGGCGCCTTCGAGTTCGGTCGGTCCCGGCAGCGTGCCCGACACGTCGAGTGTGTTGCCGAGCCCGACCGCATGGAGGGTGAGGGTATTCTTGCCCCCGGCGATCGTCTCGTTCGGCGATGCGAGGCCGCCAGACAGGGTGAAGGGCTGCGCGCGCATCGTCCCGCGCCCCGAAAAGCGGATGTCGTCGTCGATGCGGGTTCCGGTAGCACGGACTGTGTCGATATCGATATCGGCGAACAGCTGCAATTTGGGATCGCGATAGGTGAGGCCGCTCCGGGTGATCGCGGCGCGGCGGATGCGTGGCAGTTCGAGCGGCTCGGGCGGGCGGTCGGGGTCGCCGAAGGTCCAGCTATTGCGCTTGTTGCCTTCGTCCCATTCGAGCGCGACCCTCGCGCCGTCGAGATCGGCGTACCGCAGGATGCGGTTGCCGAAGAGGAGAGGGAAGGTGGCGAGCCTCGTATCGACCTTCCTCGCCGTGAAGAACTGTTTCTCGCGCGCCCACGCGGGGTTTGCGATACTGATATTCTCGGCATGGAATTTGATGTTGAGGGGAGCGAAATAGAGCTGGAAATCGCCGCCGACGTCGACATTTCGTTCGAGTTGGGAGGTCGCGAAGCGTTCGAACGGCCCTTTCAGAAAACGCCCCTTGGTGATGAACAGGATCAGCCAGATGGCAAACAGGGTCAGAAAGATGATCGCGATGGTCCGGATTGCGATGCGAAGGGGTCCGGGACGCCGTTCCAGCCATGCCGGCGCCCAGGCGGTTCGCGCCCAGCGCCGGGAGCGATCCCGCCAGTGCAAGGCGGGTAAACTGGCTGCCGGGGCCGTTTGACCGGAGCGCATGTCCATTCAGCAGCAATCCGCCGCGTGCGGCTTCGTTCCGTGCGGGATGGGCGCGCGGTACCGGAACGACCGCCATGAGCGCGCGTTCTGCGCCTCGCACTTGCCGTGCTTGCGGCCGAAGAGGCCAAGTGGCGGCTCTGCTCGGCGAAAGCCCCTCCTGCCGCACCAACAGGACGCGCGGTTCGCCAAAAACCATGCAAGTGGTCCGGAAGCGCATGCAGAAGCTTCGCAACCAGCGAACGCACAGCTGACGGGGGATTCGAAAAGAAACGGCGCGGGAAAAGAGCCCCGCGCCGTTTCGACGATGATCGCTTCACGAGCACCGCCCCCCTCCACACACCATCAAGTCTTGGGTCGCATAGGACTTGCCGGCGGGCCGAGCCTCTTCGCTCCCGCATGCGGCCTCCCATGTTGAAAGTCTTGTAGAAAGCCGACACCGGCCCTCGGCTTGCCGCAAATCGATGTGGCCGGCTTTCAGGCTGGTGCCTTGCCGCGCTCCAGCCGGAAGAAGAGATTATCCAGTCCGTTGGTCCCGCTCGCCCGCCCCGCATCGTCCCGGGTTACAACCCTGACCTGGTTCGGCAGGATGCCGCGATCGGCAAGGAAGCGGGCAAGTGTTCGCGCGCGCGCTTCGGCGAGCGGGCCGACGATATCGGCATCGCCGCCAAGAATGAGCTGCGCATCGGGCGTCGCGCGCAAGAGCGTGCCGAGATCGGCGGCGTTGCCGAGCCCGCGCGCCGACAGCCGCGCAGTTTGGGGCACGAAGGCATCGGATCCGAATGCGAAGCGCATGCTGTCCGGCGCATCGCCGGCAAGCCAGTCAGCGACATTGCGGCTCAGTGTGCCTTTTCGCGCGACCATGGTCGTGCCGTCGGCCAGCATGACCAGTTCGCCGCCGGACGTGGGTGCATTTCGGGTCGCGGGGGTATCTTCGGATGCCGCATTGACGTCGTTGCACGACGTCAATGCGAGTGCTGCCGTGGCAACAAGGGTGATGGGAAGGAGCGTATGGACATGCGGCACGCGGTGGCCCCTATTTAGCTTGCCCCCGTTGTCCTAACGTTCGAAGGCTCGCGCCGTTGCGACAATATCGTGTCTCGCGATGGGCCGCTCGGGCCGGCGGAGCTTCGGAACTTTCGGGACGAGACGGCGTTGACTGTTGTATCCGGACAGGATGAACCGACGGCATCGCCGCCGCCCCGCACATGCGTGCGGAGGCTGCGCGGATATGCGTCCAGGTAGGAGAATAACATGTTCAGATGGGCTATCATCTTTGCCGTCGTGGCGCTCGTCGCGGCGCTTCTGGGCTTTGGCGGCATCGCCGGTCTTTCGGCGGACTTTGCGAAGATATTGCTGGTTGTCGCGGTCGTGCTGGTCATCGTCGGTTTCGTCTTCGGCCGCGGCGGAAGTCGAACCCTGCCCTGATCGGGAGAGCGCCGGGGCGTTCGCCTCGTCCCGCCTTCGATCACCTGCGAGGAATATCGAAAAAGGCCCGCTTCGGCGGGCCTTTTTACTGCGCCGCTGCCGACCCAGGGAGCGATGGGTCGCGCTTGCGGCAACCATGATTTGCCTGCGGCGTTTCTCCCCGGAACTTTGAAAGGGATTCTGATGCGAACTCTTCTGCTGCTCGCCTGTTCGGCGACGATGATCGCAGCCTGCAGCGACAAGAATGAAGCCGCGGAGGACAAGCTCGAGCGTGCTGCCCAAACGAGCGCGAAGGTCGCGGGGGCGCTGCCGGCGGCCTTGGGACTGACCGAGGCGCAATTGCTCGACGCCGATCTGGTCGGCGCCGACGGCCAGGATATGGGGGATGTCGAGCAGGTCCTGCGCGATGCCGACAACAGGGTCGATCGCCTCCTCGTCGAACTAGATGGCATCGGTCCGGACCATTATGTCCATGTTCCGATCACCGGATTGAAAACCGTCGTGAAGGGCGACGATACCGACCTCGTCACGCCAATGACCAAGGCCGATCTCGTGGCACTCCCCGAAGTCAAACTGCCCGCGCCCTGAAACGAGCGCGGCGCCGGAAAAACCGGAGCTGATAGTCCGCCGTCGAAAGAGAAATGGCGCCTTGTCCCGGCGCAGTCGCGGCACTCCCGAGACGATCGATATCCGGGGCGCGAATGGACGAAGCGGGTCGCCGGCGGCTATACTCCGCGCATGAGTCCGGGCGCGAGCGGCGCGAGTTCGCGCGCGAGATAACCGATCGGCCCCATCGTCTCGGACAGCCGGCGCCCGGCTTCGCCGTGAAGCCAGATGCCCCAGGCGGCGGCTTGCAGCGGGGGGAGGCCTTGTGCGCCGAGACCCGCGATCAAACCGGCCAGCACGTCGCCCGAACCGCTGACGGCGAGGCCCAGCCCTCCTCCCGCATAGGCAAGGCAAATACCGTCTGCCATCAGATGGCTGGTAGCGCCCTTGACCATGACCGAGGCGCCGAAGCGATCGGCGGCACGGGTCAGTGCAGCGAGCGGATCGCCCGACACCTTCTCCTTGTCAGCTCCCAGCATGGCCGCGAGTTCGCCTTCGTGCGGGGTAAGGACTGTATGATGGCCGCGGGCGGCGATCGCATCCGCATGATCGGCGGCAGCGCGGAGCGCGAAGGCGTCGAGGAGCAGGAACATGTCGGCGGGCAGGGCGGGCAAGAGGGCGGCAAGCAGCGTGCGGACGATGTCTTCGTCGATCATCGCCGGACCGAAGACGATCGCGTCGTGACCGGCCATTTCGGCGAGCAGCAGATCGGCGCTGGCGGGCGCGATCTCGCCGCTTTCGGTTTCGGGCAGGGCGACGACCGCGCAAGCCGGAAAGGCGATGCCGACGGGGATGGCTGCCGACGCGATCGTGGCGATCGTGACCTTTCCGGCGCCGGCGCGGAACGCCGCCTCGGCGGTCAGCAGCATTCCGCCGGGAACCCGGCGGCAGCCCCCGATAACCAGCACGCGCCCGCGGCCGTTCTTGTCGACATTGTCGTGATGATCGGGAAGCGGGTTCGCCTTGAGCCAGGCCGTGTCGAGCGCGATCGGGTCAACCACGCGCGGCGACCATTGCGTCGGGCTCGCGGGTGACCGGAACCTCGTCCTTCATGGGAGCTGTCACATTATAACGCGCCAGCACCAGATTGCCGTCGCGGCCAATGTCGGGGTCGAAACGATATTCGGTGATTGCGCAATTGGCGACATCGCCCGCCTTGTCGATCGCGAGGATTTCGGCTTCGCCGAGATTTTCGATGATCGTGCGGAGGCAAAGCACGACGACCTGATGCGCGACGATCATGACGCGGCGGCCGCCATAATGGAGCGAGATGGTGTCGAGGAGCGAGCGAAGCCGCAGGATGACATCGCACCAGCTCTCGCCTCCGGGCGGGCGGTGATAGAATTTGCCGAGCAGGCTGCGGAACTCGGCCTGCTCGGGATGCGAAGCCTCGATGCCGAGCCGCGTGAGGCCGTCGAGAATGCCGAATTCCTTTTCGCGAAGCCGCTCGTCGATACAGATTTTCTCGTCGGCCTCGCACCCTCCGGCCTTGCGGAAAATCTCGGCCGTTTGAACCGCGCGGAGATAGGGCGAGGCGAGCATGACTTCGGGCCGGCCATCTTCTTCGCCGGCCGCGAACCATTTGCCGAGCGCATGCGACTGTTCCATTCCAAGCTTCGACAACGGGACATCGACGTCGCGGTGATCGAGTTCGATGCGCTCGGCGCCGGCGGCGTCGGCAGCATCGCGCGCGACATTGCCTGCGCTCTGGCCATGGCGGACGACCCAGAGCGTCGAAGGCCAGCGGGGAGTCATGGAAATATGCCTTGCATGGTGACCGAACGCGGAAGGACGGAGCGGGTTGCCGCTGAAGGGTGCTGCATTTGCGATCGCTCCGGGTGGCCGCCGATCACGGGGCTTTCGCGCTTCCATCGTCCGCCTTCGCGAGCGCGTCGGCCAGCTGTGCCTGGCTGAAAGGCTTTCCGAGCCGGACGAGGGGGCCGGGCGCGCCTTCGGACAGTTCGCCATAACCCGAGGCGATGATGATCGGCAGGTCCGGCCGCGCCGCGCGGAGTGTCTCGGCCAGCTTTGCGCCCGTCATGTTGGGCATCGCCTGATCGGTGATCAACAGGTCGATATCGGGATGCTCGGCAAAGCGCGTGAGGGCTTCTTCGCCCGACGATGCTTCGTAGACGTCGTGGCCGAGATCCTCGAGCAGCGCAGCCGTATTCATGAGGACGAGGGCGTCATCGTCGACCGCCAGTATCTTTAGCCGGTGATGCGCCGACGTCTCGCTGGCGTCCGCATTGACGGCGATGTCTTCGGGTTCATCGTTGGCGGCCAAAGCCGGTAGCCACAGCGAGGCCGTCGTACCCGATCCCAGCCGGCTTTGAAGCTGCAGGAAGCCGCCCATCTGTTCGGCAAGACCATGAACCATCGAAAGACCAAGGCCGGTTCCCTTGCCGACCCCTTTGGTCGTGAAGAAGGGCTCCGTAGCGCGTAAAAGCGTTTCAGGATCCATGCCCTTGCCGCTGTCCGTGACGTCGATCCGGACATAGGCGCCGGCGGGAAGATGATCGATCTCGTTTGCGGCGAGATCGCGGGCGCTCACCGCGATCGAAATCTTGCCGCCATCGGGCATCGCGTCGCGCGCATTCACCGCAAGGTTGATAAACGCCATTTCCAGCTGGTTCGCATCGGCCTCGACCGCCGCAATCCGGTCGGGAAGCCGGAGCTGCAGCGGATGCGCGGGGCCGATCGTGCGCTGGAGGAGGTCCGACATGTTCCGGATCAGGCGGATCGGTTCGATCGCTTCGGTCTGAAGGTCCTGCCGGCGGGCGAAGGCAAGCATCCGCTGCGTCAGCGCGGCGCCGCGTTCGACTCCCTGCAGGGCATTGTCGATGAGGCGCTTGAGCTGCGGGTCGGCCGGGAGCTTCTTGGCCAGGAGGCCGATGCTGCTCTGCACCGCCATCAGCAGATTGTTGAAATCATGCGCCACGCCGCCCGTAAGCTGTCCGATCGCTTCCATCTTCTGCGACTGGAAAAGCGCTTCGCGCGCGCGCTCGAGTTCGCGCTGCCGTTCCTCGCGCTCGCTGACGTCGCGGGTGATCTTGGCAAAGCCGGCGAGATTTCCGTCATGGTCGTAAATCGGATCGATGACGACGCTTGCCGCGAATTCGCTTCCGTCCTTCCTGACGCGCCGCCCCTCGGCGAGAAAGCGCCCTTCGGTCCGCGCCAGCGCCAGCGCCCTGGCGGGCTCGCCCGCGGCAGCATCGGCGGCCGTGTAGAATTTCGAGAAGTGCGATCCGATGATTTCATGCGGGGCATAGCCCTTGATCCGTTCGGCCCCGGCATTCCAGCTCGAGACATGGCCGTCGGGGTCGAGCCGATAGATCGCATAGTCGGTCACGCTCTGCACGAGCATCCGGAACTGTTCCTCGCTTTCGCGCAGCGTTTCCAACGCGCGTCGGCGCTCGGTCAGGTCGCGGGTGATCTTCGCAAATCCGACAAGGATATCATCCTCGTCCCAGATCGGATCGATCACGACATGGGCCCAGAAGCGCTCGCCATTCTTGCGGACGCGCCAGCCTTCCTGTTCGAACTGGCCTTCGGTGCGGGCGATTTCGAGCGCACGCCGCGGGAGGTCGACCGCGCGATCTTCGGGCGTGTAGAAGCGCGAGAAATGTTCGCCGACGATTTCGTCGGCGGTATAGCCCTTGAAGCGCTGTGCGCCGCTGTTCCAATTGGCGATAAAGCCGCCCGGATCGAGCATGTAGATCGCATAGTCCTTGATGGCATCGACCAGCATCCGATAGCGGCCATCTGTGCTCAGCGAATCGTCGTGTCGTGTGTGTCCTTCCATTAGGTCCATGCGCCAAGCTTTTCTCGAGGGAAGGGAAACGTCTCTGATTCCCGAACCGCGTCCGGACGTTAAAGTTCCGCGATGCCTTCACGCAAATGTGAGGACATGGCAGGAAATTGCCATTTTCGCGCGGCCCGATGGAGATCGTCAAATCCTTAGTCGACACAAAATTCGCGCGCAGTAACCTGGATTAAACACACCGCGCCGCGCCGCGATTATTCTCCTGCGTCCCGACAACCGGCGGAGAGCATCGTGTCCCAGGAAACGAATACGGTTTGGTCGGCCGTGATTGCGACCGAAGACGAGCATGGCGAAGGAGCGGAAGACTTCGCTCGCAGTGAAGCAGCGAGAGCTGCGGCAGCGGGAGACACCGAGCGCGAAGGAAGCTGGCGAATGGTAGCCGACGAACTCCATATACTGCATGCAATCAACCGTCGCCGGGCGCGGCCAAGAGGAGGCGCGGCCCCGCCGACGCGCCCTTAGGATGCCGCGCGCATGATATTCCGATGCGCAGGATCCGTATCGGCCAGTCGTCGGTAATCGACAGCATCGCCTATGACGATGAGGCTGCGACGCTTTGCGTCGCGTTCCATGACGCAGGCAAATATCGTTCCGGCGGAAATTTTCGATGGCTTGCACGAGGCACGCTCCGCCGGGGTGTTTTTCAACGAGCACATCAAGGACCGCTTCCGATTTCAGCGCGATCCCGGCCGCCGCCGGTTCGGACCGAAGGCCTGAAGCGCGAAGCATCTCCTGCGCGCGTCCGGCGTTGTCTCGCAATGGACGTCCGGATCGGCACCGCGGGATGGAGCATCGCCGCACAATATAAACCCGAATTCCCCGCCGAAGGCTTTGCGCTCGAGCGCTATGCCGCACGCTTCTCATGTGCCGAGGTCAATTCCTCCTTTTACCGCTCGCACCGTCCCTCGACCTGGACGCGCTGGGCCGCTCTCGTGCCCGACGCGTTTCGATTTGCGGTCAAGGTTCCGCGTACCGTCACGCATGAGAGGAGCCTTCGCGACTGCGGCGACGCGATCGCCCGCCTGCTTGACGAGACTGCGGGGCTTGGCAACAAGCTTGGCGTCCTGCTTGTCCAGTTGCCCCCCCGTCTTGTGTACGACCGCGATCTGGTCGAGGCTTTCTTCGCTGATCTGGTTTCGCGAGCCCGCGCACGCGTCGTGTGCGAGCCGCGCCACGAAAGCTGGTTCGAAACTGCCGCCGATCACCACCTCGCGGCGCTCGGCGTCGCGCGCGTCGCCGCCGATC
>NZ_DATMST010000059.1:0-12771 GCF_035565275.1 Sphingopyxis sp. | reverse complement strand
GCCCGGCTGGTCGGAGCCGGATGCCCTGCTCGCCTATATTTTTTTGACGGATATGCCGATTTTACGTTAGGGCTTGGGTCATGGGAAAATTACGCGAACTGCTGAACGATATGGACGGGGGCAATTGCGCCCTGCCGCTGGCGCTGGAAGCGATGGGCGAGCGATGGTCGTTCATGATCCTTCGCGCGGCCTTCAACGGCGTCCATCATTTCGAGGAGTTCCAGCAGGAACTGAACATCGCGCGCAACATCCTGTCGAACCGGCTGTCGCGGCTGGTCGACCATGGGATCATGGCGCGCGAAGTGATGGCCGAGGACCGGCGCAAGGTTCAGTATCAACTGACCGAAAAGGGCATCGAACTGCTCCCCGCGATGATTGCGCTGCGCCAATGGGGTGAGAAATGGGGCGCGGGCGTGCCGTCGACCCCGGTGCTGGTCGATGCGCGCGACGAACAACCGATCGGCCCCGTCACGCTCACCGCGCACGACGGCCGGGTGATCGGGTATAAGGAATTGCTGTGGAAGCATCGCGCGGAACTGCAGCCGCTTGGTCAGGCCCGCGTGCGCAGCGACGGCGGACTGGCGCCGGTAGCCGCCGAATGATCGGCCGCGCCGGTTTCCGATATCGCCCGCGCGGCGACTGACCATCGCCATCGCACAGACTCCCATGCCGCTTTTCCGACTGTCCTCGCCGGGCCCTTTCTTTGACAACAAGGTCCGGGCCTTCTGGAACCTGCAGATATTGGGCTGGGCCGCATGGCTAGGCCTGCGCGGGGTGTCGGGGCTTGCCAATGGCCAGGCCTTCACCTTCCTCATTCCCCAGACGATTTCGGCGATCACCGGCTTTTCGCTGACGCTGATCCTGTCGGCCTGTTACCGCGCGCTGATCAACCGCCGTCCGCTCTTGATGTGGGGCGTCAGTTTCGGGCTTGCGGGGATCGCGACCGCGCTCTGGGCCTTTATCGACGCGTGGGTCGCGCAGATCCAGAATCCGGCGAGCGACGCGGGCTTCACCAGCCTGCTCCTCGGCGCGATGTATATCGACGCGACATCGCTCGCGGCCTGGTCGGCGCTCTATTTCGCGATCAACTATTTCCTCCAGCTCGAGGAGCAGAATGACCGCGTCATCCGCCTCGAGGCGCAGGCGGCGTCGGCGCAGCTCGCGATGCTGCGATACCAGCTCAACCCGCACTTCCTGTTCAACACGCTGAACAGCATTTCGACCCTCGTGCTGCTGAAACAGGCCGAGCCCGCCA
Source organism: Sphingopyxis sp. (assembly GCF_035565275.1). Taxonomy (GTDB): domain Bacteria; phylum Pseudomonadota; class Alphaproteobacteria; order Sphingomonadales; family Sphingomonadaceae; genus Sphingopyxis. The sequence goes on along the minus strand of NZ_DATMST010000059.1, from coordinate 11,516 downwards.
ACGCGATGCTGTCGCGCCTGTCGGCGTTCCTGCGCTACACGCTCGCGAACGAGCCGACCGCGCAAGTGACGCTGGCGCAGGAGATCGAGACGCTGAAACTCTACCTCGAAATCGAAAAAATGCGCTTCGAGGACCGGCTGCGCCCGCATTTCGCGATCGATCCGGCCGTCGCGCGGGCCCGATTGCCCTCGCTTCTGCTCCAGCCGCTCATCGAAAATGCGATCAAATATGCGGTGACGCCGCAGGAGGATGGCGCCGATATCACGCTGTCCGCACAGTTGGCCGGTCAAAATGTTCGGATTACCGTGTCCGACACCGGCGCGGGATTGTCAGCCGAGCGCACGGACCCCACCACAGGCATTGCAACGGAATCGACCGGTGTGGGTTTAGCCAATATCAGGGACCGGCTGGCGCAGGCTTTTGGCGACCAGCACCGGTTCGACGTCCATGTGGGCGCTGAGGGCGGCTTCACGGTGGTTATCGAGTTTCCGTTCCAGCCCGATGGGCAAATGACGATTGGAACCGAGAGAACATGACGATCAGAACCATCCTGGTGGATGATGAAAAATTGGCCACCCAAGGCCTGCAACTGCGGCTAGAACCGCACACGGACGTCGAAATCGTCGACACCGCGCAAAATGGCCGCGAAGCCATCAGAAAGATCAAGACCCACAAGCCCGACCTGGTTTTCCTCGACATCCAGATGCCGGGTTTCGACGGCTTTTCGGTGATCCAGGGATTGATGGAGGTCGAACCGCCGCTGGTGGTGTTCGTCACCGCCTATTCGGATCACGCGATCCGCGCGTTCGAGGCGCAGGCGGTCGATTATCTCGTCAAACCGGTCGAGCCTGAGCGGCTTGCCGATGCGCTCGACCGCGTCCGCCAGCGGCTCGCTGAAAAGCGCGGCGTCGCCGAAGTCGAGCGCCTCAAGACCGTGCTCGCCGAGGTCGCGCCCGAAGCGGTCGAGGATTATGACGCCGAGGTCGCCCCCGATACGCACGCCGCCGATCGCTATGAAAAGATGATCAACATCAAGGATCGCGGCCAGATCTTCCGCGTCGACGTCGACAGCATCGAACGCATCGACGCCGCGGGCGATTATATGTGCATCTACACCGCCGACAACAGCCTGATCCTGCGCGAAACGATGAAGGATCTGGAAAAGCGGCTCGACCCGCGCAATTTCCAGCGCGTGCATCGCTCGACGATCGTCAACCTGTCGCAGGTCAAGCAGGTCAAGCCGCACACCAACGGCGAATGCTTCCTCGTGCTCGGTTCGGGTGCGCAGGTAAAGGTCAGCCGTAGCTATCGCGACGTCGTCGCGCGGTTCGTGCACTAAGATGGCGTCGATGGCGTCGCCCCGGCGCAAGCTGGGGCCGCTATCGTTCTGACAAGACGGTGGAGATCCCAGCTTTCGCTGGGATGACGCGTGCTAAAGCTGGTGCCCCGTGCGATCGCGTTTCGTGGCCAGATATTGCTCGTTATATTTGTTCGTCGGCAGCGCTAGGGGCAAGCGCTCGACCACCTCGACGCCCTCCTTCTCGAGCCGCGCGACCTTTTCCGGATTGTTCGTCATCAGCCGGATGCGGGGGATATTGAGCAATTCGAGCATCCGCCCGGCAATCGCGAAATCGCGCGCCTCGACCGGGAAGCCGAGCCGCAGATTGGCGTCGACCGTGTCATAGCCCTGATCCTGCAGCGCATAGGCGCGCAGCTTGTTGACGAGGCCGATGCCGCGGCCTTCCTGCCTGAGGTAAAGCAGCACGCCCCACGGCGCGTCTGCCATCGCATGGAGCGCGGCATGGAGCTGTGGCCCGCAATCGCATTTGAGGCTGCCGAGGACGTCGCCGGTCAGGCATTCGCTGTGGAGGCGAACGACGGGCGGATTGCCGTCGCGCTTGCCGATGACGAGCGCGACATGATCCGACGCCTCTTCGGGAGAACGGAAGGCGACGATCTCGGCGCTTTCGCTGGCTTCGACGGGAAGGCGCGCGCGTGCCGCGACCTGGAGGCGCGTGGGATCGAGCAGCGCTGCAACATCGTCGACGCTGCACATGGTTTCGGCTTCTCCCGTAGCTTCGCGCACGAAGAAAGCGGGGAGCAGGCCGGCGTGCCGCGCCATCGTCATGGCGGCGGTCGCGGCCGCTTCGCCGCTGGTCGGGATGGTACGAAAGGGCCCCTTGAGCGGGTTCGCCAGATCGAGCGCCGGATCGGCGATGGCGAGGGCGGCCGTGACGGTATCGGCGGCGTTCGCCAGCCGGACCGGACCCGGCGTTGCGGCGACGCGCTGATTGGTGAGCTTGAGCGTGACTGCGCGCTCGCCCGAAAGCAGCACGTCGCGGCTGGCGAATTCGACGAGCGCGTCATCGCGCGCGCTTTCGACCGCAAGCAGGTCGAGCGCGCCGTCGGTACCCACCACGCGAAACGGCCAACCGCGCCGCAGCGCGTCGATCGCGCGTGCTGCCTGACGGGCGCCGGCGCTCGTCAAAAATCGAACTCGGTGACGAGCGGAATATGATCGGACGGCCGTTCCCAGCTTCGCGCCGGCTGGACGGTCCGGTGCGATACCGCCTTGGGCATCAGATCGGGCGTCACCCACATATGGTCGAGGCGGCGGCCGCGGTTCGATGCCTCCCAGTCCTTCGCGCGATAGCTCCACCAGGTGTAGAGCGGGGTCGGCGCCGCGATGAAATGGCGGCCGAGATCGACCCAGTTCGACGCCGCCTGCAACCGGGCGAGTGTTTCGACCTCGATCGGCGTATGGCTGACGACGTCGAGCAGCGCCTTGTGGTTCCACACGTCGCTTTCGAGCGGTGCGACGTTGAAATCACCCGTCAGGACCGTCGGCGTATCGACCAGCGCGCCCGACCATTCGGTCATGCGACCGAAGAAATCGAGCTTTTGTCCGAACTTGGGATTGAGGGTGCGGTCGGGAATGTCGCCGCCGGCGGGGATATAGACATTGTCGAGCCGGACGCCCGACGGCAGCGTGACGCCGATATGGCGCGCCTCGCCATTCGCCTGCCAGTCGTATTTGCGTACATCGGCGAGCGGCAGCTTGCTGACGATCGCGACGCCATGATGCATGCGCTGCCCGTTGGTCACGATATGCTCATACCCCAGCCGCTTGAACATCTCGGGCGGGAACAGCCCGCATTCGACCTTCGTTTCCTGAAGGCAGAGAACGTCGGGAGCCTCTTCGCGCAGGAATTTTTCGACGATGCCGATGCGGGCGCGAACGCTGTTGATGTTCCACGAAGCGATGCTGGTGCGAGTCATGCGGTGGCTCTATCGGCGCGGGGCTTCGTTCGCAATGCGATTGCGGCAGCGGCAAAACAGCGCCGGACAAACTAAACCCCCGTCCCAGGGGCGGTGGAACGGGGGTTCAAGGTCAGCGTTCGTCACGCTCTTGAATGAAGGTGCCTGGCAGACCGGGTGGGGCAACAGGGGGAAACCCAAATCCCGGAGCCGTGTGGCGCCTTCGAGAGTTGGAATAGCCGGTCTTCCCTGTCGCCAAGCTGAACAAAATGCGCGCTCCGGCGCCATTCTTGCAGTTCGTCGATATGAGACGTCCGTTGATCCGGAAAAAAACGGCGCCGAATCCGCTTGCAGGATTCGGCGCCACGATTTTGGAGGCCAAGGCGGGCTGTCAGCCCGCGCGGCCGCGCTGCTTCGGACGCGGATCGGTCCATTTGAACGCCGAATCGGCGACCGCGACGTTGAATTTCTGGTTGGTGAGGTCAATGCGCGTGCGATTGTTCTGCGAATCGAGCGCGACCCAGCCGCGCAGGCGCAGGCCCGCGGGCGCCGATCCGTCGCGGACGAACACCATCGTGATCGTGCCATATTCGGGGCGCTTGGGATCCTTGACCTCGACGCTCAGCACGTCGTCGTTGCCGGTCGGCAAAACCCTGGCATATTTCGACAGGTCGCGGTCGGGATCGAGCAACGCGCCGAGCGGCGAATTCTTCACCGGCCAGCGCTGTACCTGCTTCACCTCATAGTCGATCATCGTCAGCGAACTGCCGTCGCCGACGATCAGCAGCGGCACGCCCTTCTGGTACTGGAAGCGGATCTTGCCCGGGCGTTTCAGGGTCAGCTGGCCGCTCAGCCGCTGGCCATTGCGGTCGGTCTGGACGAAATCGGCGGTCATCGAGCTCGTCGACTTCAGATGCGATTGCACCGACGCCAGCGCGCTCGACGACTGGGCGGTAGCCGGAGCGCCAATCGCAAGGCTTGCGGCCGCCACCGGCGCGAGGGTCCAGGCAGCAAGACGGGTAAGGGGCTTGTTCAAGGTCATCGGGCTCTCATTCTCACGAAACATCCTCTGGTCGATCGCACGTGGGCATTGAACCCGCGCTGAACCTGCTGTTGGGCCTTGTTCAAGGCCCGAAGCGCACGAAGGTTCCGCGCCTAGCGTTGCTGGCCATATTGGTCGGTGAGCACGTCGCGGCGGCCGACATGGTTCGGCGGGCTGACCAGCCCTTCATCCTCCATCCGTTCGATAAGCCGCGCTGCGCTGTTGTAACCGATACGAAGCTGGCGTTGCAGCCAGCTCGTAGACGCTTTCTGGCTTTCAACCACGATCTGGCAGGCTTTCGCATACATGCGGTCCTCGGCGCTGTCGCCGCCGGCCGGGGCGCCTTCCATGGCAAATCCGCCGTCCTCGGGATCTTCGGTGACGCTTTCGATATAGTCGGGGCGGCCCTGACCCTTCCAGTGGTCGGCGACCGCGCGCACCTCGTCGTCGGACACGAACGGACCGTGGATGCGCGTGATCTGCTTGCCACCGGGAACGTAGAGCATATCGCCCTTGCCAAGCAGCTGTTCGGCGCCCGCCTCGCCAAGGATCGTGCGGCTATCGATTTTCGAGGTGACGTTGAAGCTGATGCGGGTCGGGAGGTTCGCCTTGATCACGCCGGTGATGACGTCGACCGACGGACGCTGCGTCGCGAGGATCAGGTGGATGCCCGCCGCGCGCGCTTTCTGCGCGAGCCGCTGGATCAGGAATTCGACTTCCTTGCCAGCGGTCATCATCAGGTCGGCAAGCTCGTCGACGACGACGACGATCTGCGGCAGCGGCGCATAGTCGAGCGTCTCTTCCTCATAGACCGGCTGGCCGGTGTCGGGGTCGTAGCCCGTCTGGACCCGGCGCCCCAGGGATTTGCCCTTTGCAAGCGCGCCGCGGACCTTGTCGTTGTAGCTCGCGAGATTGCGCACCGACAGCGACGACATCATCCGGTAGCGGTCCTCCATCTGTTCGACCGCCCATTTGAGGGCGCGGATTGCCTTCTTGGGTTCGGTCACCACCGGGGCGAGCAGATGCGGGATATCGTCATAGACACTGAGTTCCAGCATCTTGGGATCGATCATGATCATCTTCACCTGATCGGGACCGAGGCGATAGAGAAGCGACAGGATCATCGCGTTGAGGCCGACCGACTTGCCCGAACCCGTCGTACCCGCGATCAGCAGGTGCGGCATCGGGGCGAGGTCGGCGATCATCGCGTCGCCGCTGATATTCTTGCCGAGGATGATCGGCAGCGCGCCGGTCTGGTCCTGAAACAGGGCGCTGCCGATGATTTCGTGCAGCACCACCGATTCGCGGTGCGCGTTGGGCAACTCGATGCCGATCACGGTGCGGCCGGGAATCGGCGCGATGCGCGCCGACAGCGCCGACATGTTGCGCGCGATATCGTCGGCGAGGTTCGACACGCGGCTCGCCTTGGTACCCGGCGCGGGCTCGAGTTCGTACATGGTAACGACGGGGCCGGGGCGAACCGCGGTCACGACGCCCTTCACCTGGAAATCCTCGAGCACCGATTCGAGCAGGCGCGCGTTGCGTTCGAGACCCGCCTTGTCGATCTGTCCCGTGGGCCCCGGTGGCGGCGGTGCCAGCAAGTCGATCGAGGGCAGCTGGTAATTGGTGAACAGCTCGGTCTGCGGCTTGGGTTTGGGTTTCGACGGCGCGGTACGCTCTGCCGGATCGGCGATTTCGGGCGGCGCACGGTCGCTCGGTTCGGCGATCGCGCGCGGGCGCGCGGCGCGCTCCACCAGGTTTGGCGCCTGGACGTTCTCGCTGGCCACGCGGACGGGCTCGACGACGCGCGCGCCCTCGGCAGACGGTAGCCTGAGGCGCGACGTCCAGCCCTTTTCGAGGCGCAGCGCACGATAGGCGAGCCACAGGCCAATCCCGGCGAGCAGCAGGATGGCGCCGATACGGATGAGCGCGGCGGCGGGGTCGCCGATACGCGTCAGCGGCGGGTCGATCGCGCCGCCGATGATGAGCGCGATGATTCCGCCCCAGCCCGCGGGCAATTGCGCATTGCTGTCCTGCATCAGCAGCTGCGCGCCGAGGCCGACGAGCAGGATACCGAAAAAGGCGTAGATCAGCTGCCGAAGCCAGTAAGGCTGTGGTGCGCCGGTCCACAGCCGCCAGGCAAAGAGCCCGAGCAGCGGAAGAAGAAGGACGATCGGTACGCCGCCGATAAACAGCCCCATATCGGCGAAGCGCGCGCCAGCGCCGCCCATCAAATTGGTCGGGCTCCCCCCCGCCGCCGTATTGAAGGCGGAATCGGTCGCGTCGTAGGTGACGAAGGCAAGCGTCAGGAACAGCGTGAACAGGCCGAGCGCCGCCGCCGCGGCGATCACGAGCGATCGCGCGATGCTTTGGCGGAAAACGGTACGCCAATCGGCCTTTGCGGGTGCGGCCTTGCGGCTAGCCATGCTCGTTTCGGGTCCCTGTCAGTTAACCACGGCGATATGCGCATGGGGCGGACTCGCCGTCAAGCACGGCCCCTTCGGCGGCACAGCCTTTCCAACCGCCCTGCCGCACGCTAGGGCTGCGGCCATGAGGGAAACAAGCGAAACGCTGCGCAGCGATGTCCTGATCTCGGGGGGCGGCCTGGTTGGCCAGACCCTCGCCCTCGCCCTCGCCCATCATGGCCTGTCGGTCCAGATCGTCGATCCGGCCGACCCGGTGGCGACGATCGCGCCCGGTTTCGACGGCCGCGCTTCCGCTATCGCCAGCGCAACATGGCAGATGTTCGAAGTATTGGGGATCGCCGATCGCCTTGCCGGTCATGGCTGCCCGATCCGCGCCATCAGGGTCGGCGACGGCGCGCCCGACAGCGGAAGCGACGGCGAGCTCGACTTCGTCACCGCCGACGGCGACCCGCCGCTCGGCACGATGATCGAGAATCGTCAGCTTCGCCTGACGCTCGCCGCCGCGCTCGCCGATGCCCCGCTCGTACGTCTGCTGATGCCGGCGACGGTGGTATCCCGCGACATCGATGTCCACGGCGTCACGCTGGCGCTCGCCGACGGGACGCGGCTTGCCGCGCCGGTGCTGATCGTCGCCGAAGGGCGGCGTTCACCGACCCGCGACGCGGCGGGGTTCAGCATCGCCAGCTGGTCGTACCATCATCATGCGATGATCGGCGCGGTCGCGCATGAACGGCCGCACGGTAGCGTCGCGCACGAAATATTCTATCCGTCGGGGCCGTTCGCGCTGTTGCCGCTCGTCGATGACGAACAGGGGCGGCACCGCTCGGCGTTCGTATGGACGGTCTCCGAAAAGGATGGGCCCGGCTTCGCCAAGCTCGGTGACCGGGGTTTCGTCGCGGAATTGCAGAAGCGCGCCGGCGGCGTGCTGGGGACGATGGAACTCGTCGCTCCGCGGATGACCTATCCGCTCGGCTTCCATCACAGCGCATCGATCGTTGCGGACCGGATCGCACTCGTCGGGGATGCCGCGCATGGCATCCACCCCATCGCGGGACAGGGGCTCAACCTGGGTCTGCGCGACGTCGCGGCGCTAGCCGAAGTGCTCGTCGATGGCGCTCGGCTGGGGCTCGATCTTGGCGACGCAGCGTTGCTCGCACGCTATCAGCGCTGGCGCGGGCTCGACAATATGATGGTCAGCCTCGCGACCGACGGTTTGACGCGCTTGTTCGGCATTCCGGGGCGGACCGCCGCCGCGGTGCGCCGTACCGGGCTCGGTGCGGTGCAGCGGATGCCGATGCTCAAGCGCTTCTTCATGGACGAGGCGCGCGGCGAAGCCGGCGACCTGCCCCGGCTGCTCGCGGGCGCCGAGATCTAGGTATTTCCACTTAGGGGGCGGGCAGGCCGCCGCTAAGCATCGCGCCCTATCCCAGTCGCCGCGGCTACGCAGGCCGCGGCAGGAGGGGGCAGACCATGTCGGCAAAAAGCGATGCACTCGAAATGGCGGTGACGGAGTATATCCAGGCGCGAACCGCGCTCGACGCGGCACCGGGTCAGCGGACACGGGCACAGGCCGATCGCAGCTTCATGCGGCTGGCGGCGCTGGCGGCGCCGCGCATCCGCTATTTCACCCGCAGCTACGGGCTGACCGACGTCGCCGAGGATGCGGCACAGGTCTGCGCAATTGCGCTGCACCGCGCCGCCGAACGCTACGATCCCGCGCGGGCGCGGTTCACCACCTATGTGAACTGGCAATTCCGCGCCGAGTTGCAGGCGCTGCGGCATCGCCTTCACGGCGACCAGCGTTGCGCCGGGCGGCGGCATGTCACCGCCACGCTGTCGCTCGACGCACTGCAGGAGGACGGCACCGGCGACTGGCTGGTCGATCCCGCTGCCGAAAGCGCAACCGAGCAGCGCGCCGCCGACAATCTCGCCGAACTCATGGCCGCCCGGCTGGTCGGCGACTGGGCCGCGCGCCGCCGCGCCGGGTTGCGCAGGACGCGCGGCGGCGATGACCGGATCGAGATTCGCGTTGCGGCCGAGCAGGCGCTGGTCCGCGACCATCTGTTGGTGACCGAGGTGGCGGAGCGCTTGCGTGAAAGCGAGCGCCACGTCGTGCGACGCGCACTCGCCGACATCGTTCGCCACGCGGCATCACGAAAGCTGCACTGACAAAGCTTATTGCAACGTCGCGCGTCCGTCGTCGCCGTCGAAACGGCCGAAGAATTGCATCAGCTGGACGACCAGTTCGGCGCGCGCGTCGATCGGCGTCGCTTCGAGCAGCGCCTGTTTCGCCGCGGCATCGAATGGCGCGACCTGCGCGATGCCGTTGACGAGCGTCGCATCGTCGAGCTGGCCGACCGATTCCCAGTCCACGACATAGCCCTGCCGCTGAGCGAACCGTTTCGCCTCGCGCTCGAGGCTCGCCCGCTCGATGCTCGACAGCACGGAGTCCTTCTCGGCCTCGACCTCGATCTCAGCCTCGACCTGCCGGAAAGGCGTCGTGACGTCGAGTTCGCGGCGGACGCGGAAGCGGGCGACTCCTTCGAGCACGAGGTTGAAGCGGCCTTCGTCGAGTGCCTCGACGTCGACGATGCGGCCGACGCAGCCGACGTCGTAGAGCGCGGGTGGCTCGCGATCCTCTTCGCCCGCTATCTGGCGCGGCTGGATCATCCCGATCTGCCGGTCGCGCGCCAGCACCTCCTGCACCATCGCCGAATAGCGCGGCTCGAAAATATGCAACGGCAGATGCAGGCCGGGAAACAGCACCGCGCCGGTCAGCGGAAAAATCGCGATCCGCTGAATGGTCAAAGGCGCGGTTTGGCCCATCAGCCGAACAGGATCAGCGACAGGCGGCGGCGCTGCGCGGCGACCCATGCATCCTCGAGCCCGACGGCCTCGAACAGCGACAGGAGCTTGGCACGCGCGGCGTCATCGTTCCATTCGCGATCGGCGGCGATGATATGGAGAAGATTGTCGGCGCCAGCGTCGCGCTGGCCCGCGCCGATCTGCGCGCTCGCCAGATCGAATCGCGCCTGATGATCGTCGGGCCGCGCGGCGACCGCAGCCTCGAAAGCGGCGAGCTCGCCCACATCGGGCGCGTCGGCGGCGAGCGCGAGCGCGCTTTTCGCCTGCGCGATCGCCACGTCGTCGACGATCTCGGCGGGCACGGCGTCGAGTGCCGCCTGTGCGCTTTCAATGTCGCCCGCGTGCAGCAGCGCGCGGATCAGTCCGCCGTGCGCCGCCGCATTGTCGGGCGCCATGTCGAGAATCTGGGCGAAGATGCTCGCCGCGCGCGGACCATCTCCCTCGCCAAGCACGCTTTCACCCATTTCGATAAGAGGCGCGATCTCGATCGCCAGATCCTTCGCGGCGCTGTCGATCGGCAGCTGTGCGAGTAGCTGGTCCAGAATCGTCTTCAACTGGCTTTCGGTGCGCGCATTGGTGAGATTCGCGACCGGCTGGCCTTGGAAGATCGCATAGACCGTGGGGATCGACTGGACCTGGAACTGGCCGGCAATGAACCGATTCGCATCGACGTCGACCTTCGCCAGCACGACGCCCTTGTCGGCATAATCGGCCGCAACCTTTTCGAGCACGGGTCCGAGCTGTTTGCACGGACCGCACCATTCGGCCCAGAAATCGAGGATGACGAGGCTCGACATCGACGGTTCGACGACATCGCGACGGAAGGCTTCGACGGCTTCCTTTTCCTGCGGGTTCAGACCGAGAGTGGCCAAGAAAATACTCCTGTTTCTGGTTTTCCGCCATTTCCGCGTCAGCGAAAAGGACTCTTGCCCCGCTTATGTGGGAATTTCGGCCGATATGCCAACCCTTCGCCAAAAAACGCAAACAGGGCTTGCCGAGTCAAAAAGCCGGTGCTAATCGCCCGCCTCACCCGCTGGCACCCACCCGGTCGCCAGCCGCCAGAGCGGGCGTAGCTCAGGGGTAGAGCACAACCTTGCCAAGGTTGGGGTCGAGGGTTCGAATCCCTTCGCCCGCTCCAGATTTCCAGAAAAATTATCACCGGCTTTCGCCCGGAACAGATTAATCGTTCGCCGGAAGCAAAGCGTCGCGGGGTGCGAGCGGCCTGCGGCGGGCCTTGTTTGCTGTCAATTGGCTACCGCTCCTGCTGGAAACGGTGATGCCACTCCCTGGATCATGATCTGGACTCACAGCGGTTCCGCCCACATGTTGCATGATAGTCGTAGTGGGAGAGAGACGTGTACAAGCATATTCTGATCGCGACCGATGGATCCGAGTTGGGTCAGCGGGGTATGGAGCATGGGCTTTCGCTCGCGCGGGATTTGAACGCGCGCGCTACCATCCTGACGGTAACCGAACCATTCCCGATCTACTCCGGCGCAAATTTCGGGTTCGCTCCAAGTGGGGCAACAATCTCCGACTTTGGGGCCGGTCAGCAAGAGACCGCAAAGGCCTTGCTGGCGGCGGCTGGTCAAGCTGCCCGGAGCGCCGGCGTCGAGGCGGAGACCGTGTATATTGCTGACGCACAGCCTGCGGAGGCTATTGTCGATGCGGCCAACTCACGCGGTTGCGATCTGATCGTAATGGGATCGCACGGACGTCGCGGGATCGGTCGCATTGTCATCGGCAGCAAGACCTGGGAGGTCGTTTCACACGGCCATGTTCCGGTGCTGGTGGTCCGATAGAACCTGCCGGTTAGAGCATGATCCGATCTGACTGAATCGGATCATGCTCTAATTATCCTTTGTTTCCCGCATTTTCCGAGTCGTCAGATGATGCCATCTGACTGGAAAATGCTCTAATCCTGC
>NZ_DATMST010000058.1:0-18130 GCF_035565275.1 Sphingopyxis sp. | reverse complement strand
GATCGGCGCCGCGACACGGTCACTGCGACGCGACGCACCGATCGCGGCGGCGAGCGCTTCTGGCACACCCGGTTCGCCCAGGTCGTAGCCGCGCGAGTTGCGCCGCACGGGATCGAAAAGGCCAAGCCCGGTCGCGATGTCGGGCGCCGCGGTGCTCGCGACGCTGCGCGGATCGACCGCAAGCTGTTCGGCGGTGACGTCGGGGTCGGAGAACTGGTGGACGAAGCTGGAGTTCGCGCCATTTTCGAGCAGGCGGCGGACGAGATAGGCCAGCAGGTCGCGGTGCGTGCCGACGGGCGCATAGACGCGCACCGGGCGCGGCGGCGGGAAGAGCGCGACAAGGGCGTCATGCGCCCCCTCGCCCATGCCGTGCAGCCGCTGCAGTTCGTAATCGGCGCCGGCGAACAGCTCCGAAACGAACGCAAGCGTCATTGCATTGTGGCTGGCGAAGGCAGGGTAAATGCAATCCTGACAATCGCGAAGCAGCTGGACGCAGCGCATATAGTTGAGATCGGTGTGCAGCTTCGCGGTGAAGACCGGAAAGTCGCCGAGCCCCAGCGTCTGCGCCCGCTTGATCTCGGTATCCCAATAGGCGCCCTTGACGAGGCGCATCGACAGCTTGGCGCCGCGCGCCCGGGCGCGGTTCGCGAGCCATTCGATCACCGCCGGCGCACGCTTCTGATAGGCCTGGATCACGATGCCGAGCCCGGTCCAGCCATCGGCGACCCCGGCGTCGAGCAGGGCCGCGAACACGTCCATATGCGGTTCGAGCCGGTCGCTTTCCTCGGCGTCGATCATCAGCGGGATATTCACCGCACGCGCCGCCTTGGCGAGCTCGATCACCTGCGGCACCAGTTCACCGACGACGCGTTCGTGCTGCAGATATTCGTAGCGCGGATGCAGCGCCGAAAGCTTGATCGAGATACCGTGGTTGGCGTGCGGGTCGCCGGGCTTCGCACCCTTTCCGATCCGCGCAATGGCGTTGGCATAGCTGTCGTAATAGCGCGCGGCATCCCCGGCGGTGCGGGCCGCCTCGCCGAGCATGTCGAAGCTCGCGAGTTCGGATTTCTCCTTGTCGGCGCGCTTGACCGCGGCGTCGATCGTCTCGCCCATCACGAACTGCTGACCGAGCAGTTTCATCGCGGCGAGCGCCGCCTGGCGGATCACCGGCTCGCCCGAGCGGCGAATCATCGACTTGAGCAAGGTGAGCGGGTTTGCCTTGCTGCCCATCGCGTCGAGCATCAGCGTCGCCGAGCCGAGCGAGAGGCCGCGCGCCGAGAGCGCGACGATCAGCGGGCTGTCGTCATCGTCGCCCTCGGCCCAGTGGCGGCCGGCGATCTTGTCGCGGATCAGCGCGTTGGCGGTTGCGCTGTCGGGAACGCGCAGCAGCGCCTCGGCGAGGCACATCAGCACGACGCCTTCCTCGGTCGAGAGGCGGTAGCGGTTCATCAGCTGCGCGACGAGCGTCTCGCGCTCGCCTTCGGCCTTCGCCTTGCGGATCAGCGCGAGGCCGCGCCGGGTCACGGCGTCGATGCTCGCCGTCGAAGCGGCAAGGGCGGTGCGCAGGCCGGCGACGATGTCGGCTTCGGCGCGGCGGGCGATGGCGCGGACGGGGGCGCGGTCAGGTGCGGATTCGGTCATGCCGCGTCCTACCGCATGAAACTCCGGCAATGCGCCTTCATATGGGCCAAAAAAACTATCTTTTGACCTCATTCACCGCAGAATGTAGTCGAAACATATGAACAGAGACGCATCAGCAGCCCAAATGGACGATTTCGATCGAAAAATCCTTGCAGTTCTGCGAAAAGACGGCCGCATCACCTTCACCGATCTCGCCGAACAGGTCGGCCTCTCGAAAACCCCCTGCCAGCAACGGGTGAAACGGCTGGTGCAGAGCGGGGTCATCATGGGGTTCCGCGCGATCGTCGACCCCGCCAAGGTCGGGCTCGATCATGTCGCCTTCACCGAAGTGAAGCTGTCGGACACGCGCGAGACGGCGCTCAAGGAATTCAATGCGGCGGTCCGCCAGATACCCGAAGTGGAGGAGTGCCACATGATCGCGAGCAGCTTCGACTATCTGCTCAAGGTCCGTACCGCCGACATCCGCCGCTACCGCATCATCTTGGGCGAGAAGATTTCGAGCCTGCCGCACGTCGCGAACACCTCGACCTTTGTCGCGATGGAGACGATCAGGGAAACGGCGCGCTGACGCAAGGATTGACCGCTGTCCGCGCCTGTGCCAATCGCACGGCCCCGGGCGGGTGTAGCTCAATGGTAGAGCAGAAGCTTCCCAAGCTTACGACGAGGGTTCGATTCCCTTCACCCGCTCCAGCTTTCGCAGCGATTTGGCGGAGCTGGATTGCGACCGGCGAAAGCCGGGCCGACCTCGCGCAGCGCGGACCGTCTACGCCCTTTCCACCGTCACCGACTGATCGATCAACAGGATCTCGCGATAGGCGGTGAGGAAGGCGATGTCGGCGGCGTCGCGGCCGGTGCAGATGCGCGCCGTTTCGGCCGGAAGCGTCATCCCCGTCGCGTCGACCATGTGCCAGTCGCCGTCCAGATAGACTTCGGCGACGGCGTGGAAATCCTGCGGTGCGACGCGGAGGGCATAGACGCTGGCCATGCGCGCGGGGATGTGCGCGGCGCGGGCGAGCGCGATCATGACGTGCGCATAGTCGCGGCATACGCCGCGCCGTTCGACGAAGCTGTCGAGCGCGCCGGTTTCGCTGTTGCTCGCCCCCGAAACATAGGTGAAGCGGCTTTCGATCCAGTCGCGCATCCGGCCGATTTTCTCGCCGCCCTCGATCTCGCCGAAGCGCCGGTCGACGAAGGCGTGGAACTTGTTCGACGGACAATAGCGCGATTCGTTGAGATAGGGGACCGCGCTGGCCGGAAGACGGTGGAGCGGCACCGCCGCGAGCGAGCGGAAATCGACCGCCGGCCGGTCGACCTCGACCAGCGTCCGATATCGGGCGCGGAGCGTGCCCTCGCCGCGCAGCCATATCGGCTCGCAGACGCCCCCCGATGCGGGAACGCGGGCCAGCAGCTCGGGCGCGCCGAGGTCGAGCGAGGCGTCCAGAACGCGCTGTCCGTGCCCGTCGGCCGCTTCGATCTGAAGCATCAGGTCGACCGGTTCGGGCAGCCGGTAATTTAGGGAGGCGGAAATTTCGAGTTTCATCTATCGGCAACGCATGAAGGAAGGATCGGTGGCGCTAGTGACGACAGGGGTAAAGAACAAGTGACGGCGGCGCGGACCATCCCGTTCATCGTGGCGACCATCTTCATGGATGCGGTCGGTTTCGGTATCATCATGCCGGTGCTGCCGCAGCTGGTGATGGAGGTCGGCCGGATTGACCTGCCCCACGCGATCGAGGTCGGGGCATGGATCGGTCTCGTCATGGCGATCGCAACCTTTATCGCCTCGCCGGTCCTTGGCAACCTGTCCGACCATTTCGGACGGCGTCGCGTGCTCCTGCTCGCGCTCGGCGGGCTGGCGGTCGACTATGCACTGCTCACGATCGTCCAGACTCTGCCGTGGCTGTTCATCGCGCGCGCGCTGTCGGGCATTTTCGGCGGCAGCTACGCCGCGGCGCAGGCGGCGATCGCCGACATCACGAAACCCGAGGAGCGCGCGCGCAACTTCGGCTTCGTCGGTGCGGCGTTCGGCGTCGGCTTCGTCGCGGGACCGGCGATCGGGGGGCTGCTGGGCGAGATCGGCCCGCGCGCGCCGTTCGTTGCCGCCGCGATCCTCGCCGCGGCGAACATGCTCTATGGCCTCTTCATCTTTCCCGAAACGCTGCCGCCCGAACGCCGCCGTGCCTTCGACTGGCGCCGCGCCAACCCGCTCGGCGCGTGGAAGACGATGCGCGGGCTCCCCGGCATGGACGGCGTCGCGGGCGTGCTGGTGCTGTGGCAGATCGCCAGCCTCGTCTATCCGATGACGTGGAGCTTCTATTGCATCGCGCAGCTCGGCTGGACCCCGGGGATGATCGGCGCGAGCCTCGCCGCGGTCGGGGTGATGATCGCGCTCGGCCAGGTCTTCGTCGTCGGCCCCGCGGTCGCGCGGTTCGGCGAACGCGATGCGGCGACGCTTGGCATCCTCGTCGCGGTCGCCGTCTATGTGGGCTACGCCTTCACCACCTCGACGATCGGCGCCTTCCTGCTGCTGATCCCCATCGCATTGCAGGCGCCCGTGCAGCCATCGCTGATGGCGATGATGTCGCGCCGCGCGACTGCCGAGACGCAGGGCGAGGTACAGGGGATCTCGGCGATGGCGATGGGGCTGGGTCAGCTCGTCGCGCCGCTGCTGCTTACCGGCACGATGGCCTATTTTACCGCCGACAAGGCACCAGTGCACTTCCCGGGCGCCGCCTTCGTCGTTGCTGCGATCTTCGGCCTGTTCGCGATCGCGATGCTCCGGCGTCTGCCGCGTGCGACGCGGAACAGCGACGACGGGCCGGCCGATCAGATGCCGCCGTCGGTCACGGTATAGCCAAGCGCTTCGAAACCGGCGGTCAGCATTGCGACGCACGCCGCCACCTCGGCGCCGTCGGTCGAGCGGATGACGAAATTTGCCCCGACCTTGCCGTCGCGAAAGAAAGGATAGCTGCCGATCGCGACCCCCGGATGATCCTTTTCACCCAGCCGGAGCAGGTCGGCAATCTCGCTTTCGGGCGCCCACGCGCCGATCGTGTGCGCGACGAGCGGCTTGCCGCCTTCGAGTTCGCCGGTCAGCGCGTCGAGCATGCCCGCAGTGATGTGCGGCACCCCGGCCATGACGAACAGATTGCCGATGCGGATGCCAGGGGCGCCCGACATGCGGTTGGGGATCAGCTCGGCGCCGTCGGGAGTGCGCGCCATGCGCAGCCGCGCTTCGGTCAGTTCGCTACCGCGCGCGCTGTAATAGCGTTCGAGGATCGCGCGCGCATCGGGATGGACGATGACGCCGACGCCCAGCGCCTTGGCCACCGCATCGACGGTGATGTCGTCGTGCGTCGGGCCGATGCCACCAGTCGTGAAGACATAGTCATAGCGCGCGCGGATCGCGTTCAGCGCCTCGACGATCTCGATCTCGACGTCGGGGACGATGCGCACCTCGCGCAGCCGGATACCTTGCACGTCGAGCCAGGTCGCGATCTGGGCAACATTCTTGTCCTGCGTGCGGCCCGAGAGAATTTCGTCGCCGATCACCAGCACGGCGGCAGTCCATATGCGTTCGTCGCTCATATCCTTGCCTTAGCTGCGAACGATGACAAAACAAGCCCGCTGGAAGCCGGGCCATGTTCCTGTTATGTTCGAATTGCGAATCGAAGCAAGGGAGAAGCGCGATGGCCGGTGAACTGATTTTCTATACCAATCCGATGTCGCGGGGCCAGATTGTCCGCTGGATGCTCGAAGAGGTCGGCGCGCCATATGAGCCGCGTATTCTCGACTATGGCACGACGATGAAGGACGACGCCTATCGGGCGATCAATCCGATGGGCAAGGTCCCGGCGGTCGTCCACGACGGCAAGGTCATCACCGAATGCGCGGCGATCTGCGCCTATCTGGCCGATGCCTTTCCGCAAGCCGGTCTGGCGCCCGATACGGACGATCGCGCCGATTATTATCGCTGGCTTTTCTTTACCGCGGGCCCGGTCGAACAGGCGATCACCGCAAAGCATTTCGGGGTCGAACCCGATGTGGATCAACAGCGCATGGCGGGGTTCGGATCGCTTCCCGCTGCGCTCGATACGCTCGAAAGCGCGGTCGCGGGCAAGGCGTTCGTCGCGGGCGACCGCTTCAGCGCTGCGGACGTCTATGTCGGCAGCCAGATCGACTGGGGGCTGCAGTTCGGCACCATAGCGTCGCGCCCGGCGTTCGAGGCCTATGTCGCGCCGCTGCGCGAGCGCGCGGCGTACCAGCGTGCCAAGGCGATAGACAACGGCTTGATCGCCGAAATGCAGGCCGCGAATCCGGGCTGATCGCGGGCGCGCCTTCGGCTTGGCGCAGGCCGTCGCGGATGTGGGTTTCGGGGTGGGAAGCGGACTGGCAGCTATCAACCCAATAGATCGACGTTGAGACATTCTCGCGTGACGATCGCGCTAAGTCGTGCCACACCGATCTGATGACGGTATCTTTTTTTATGGGCACCTCGCTCAAAGATCGAGTCATTGCCGGTGGGATCATTATCATCCCCCTTGCCACGTTGGCACTTTTGGCGGCGATATTCTTACGTCCGGAGCCCATCGATCAACAGGCGGTATGGGGATGCTACGTCGCGGTCGGCGCACCTGCTCTGCGTGTTGAAGCAAATAGAATACATATTCTCGACGGAACGCACCGTTCGATGAGCTATGTCGCGGAGCATCAGAGACGATATCTCTTGACGGTGCAGCCAGCCCTCCAGCTCAGTCCCTCCACAGGTGGTAGCTACAGCTTCGTGAACGGCCGGGGCACAGGTTATTTCTGGCCACTTTTGGCCGAAGCTTCCGACGATCTGCGAGGGGTTAGTTCTCCCCAAGACTTTGGCGGACGACTTGGGCTCGTAGCAGCGGATGGGACGACCATAGTCTACGTCCGCTCTGAAAGCGATGATGCCTGTAGCTAATCGTCCGCAATCGGTCGAAACCTACCGTCGCACATACGGCGATTTTGCAGCTTGCCGTCCGTATACGATAAAGCTTAGGCATGTCGTCCATGCGCATGCCTATCGCCCCGCTCGTTCTCGCCGCCGCCATGCTGGCCGCCGCGCCCGTCCACGCCAAGCCGGCCGATGCCGAAACCGCGAAGAAAATCCTGAAGGACAGTATCGCGATCCCGACGGTCGAGGGGCGCGGGCAGGTGCCCAGGCTCGCAGCCTATTATGCGAGCGTGCTGAAAGCGGCAGGCTATTCCGACAGCGACATCGAGATCACGCCGATCGGCGAAACCGCGACCTTCGCGGCGACACTCGCGGGAACGGGCAAGGGCAAGCCGATCGTGCTGCTGGGCCATATGGACGTCGTCGAGGCCGACCCCAAGGACTGGACGCGCGACCCGTTCGTGCCGGTCGAGGAGAACGGCTATATCTTCGGCCGCGGGTCGGAGGACAACAAGTTCGACGTCTCGATGATGGTTGCGACGATGGCGCAGCTCAAAAAGGATGGTTTCAAGCCGAAGCGCTCGATCATCCTCCTGCTCTCGGGCGACGAGGAAACCTCGATGGTGACGACGCGCGCGCTCGCGGCAAAATACAAGGGTGCCGAATTTGCATTGAACGGCGACGGCGGCGGCGGGCTGATCGGCGAGGACGGCAAGCCCAAATATTACGGGCTGCAGGCTGGCGAGAAGACCTATGCCGACTTCACTCTCGAAGTGACCAATCCCGGCGGGCACAGCTCGCGCCCCTCGGACACCAATGCGATCGTCCAGCTGTCGAACGCGCTGGCCAAGGTCGGCGCCTGGCGCTTCACGCCGCAGCAGAACGAACTGACGAAGGTCGGCATGCCGATCGTCGCCGATCAGGTCGGCGGCGATATCGGCGCATCGCTCAAGGCATTCGCGGCCAACCCTGCCGACGCGAAAGCCATCGCCGCGATCCGCGCCGACCCCGAATATATCGGCCAGATCGGCACCACCTGTGTGCCGACGCTGGTGAAGGGCGGGCACGCTGAAAACGCGCTTCCTCAAAGGGCCACCGCGAACATCAACTGCCGCATCTTCCCCGGTGTCCCGGTCGAAACGGTGCGCGCCGAACTCGAAAAGGTGATTGCCGACCCCGCGGTGAAGGTGAACACCGATCCCGACGCCAGCGCGAGCGACGCCTCGCCGCTGCGTCCGGATGTCGTCGCGGCGGTGACGAAGGCGGTGCATGCGCGCGCGCCGGGCCTGCCGATCATCCCGTCGATGAGCGCGGGCGCCACCGACAGCTACCATTTCCGCATCCAGGGCGTGCCGAGCTATGGCGTTGCGGGTCTCTTTTCGAAGGCGAGCGACAGCTTTGCGCACGGGCTCAACGAGCGCGCGCCCGTCGATGCGATAGCCCCCGCGCTCGCGCACTGGGACAGCCTGCTGCGCGATTTGTCGAAATAGGGCGGAAATGAAGAAAGTCGCTCCCGCCTTCGCGGGGGTAACGGGCTAAACCAGCGCCGCGACAGCGCGTTCGATCATCGCCACCGCCGCTTCGGCACCGAAGCTTCCGGGGTCGAGCGACAGTTCGAGCCACAGCCCGTCGACCATCGCGGTCAGCATGATCGCAAGCCGTCCGGCGTCGGCCGCACCGCATGCGGTGAGCAACTCGCCGAGCCGTTCGCGATAGCCTGCGTAACTTTCCGCGTGAATGCCGGCCATGCGCGCATCATTTCGTGACAGCGCCCAGAACGCGGTCCACGCGCCCAGCAGTTCGGGGTCGGTCACCGGCGGACGGAAGCTTGCGGTCAGATAGGCCAGCAGCCGGGCGCGGGGCTCGGAACCCGCGGCCTCGACCGCGCCTGCGAAAATCGCATCCATCCGGTCGCTCGTCGCCGCGTAAGTTGCCGCCACCAGATCGTCTATTCCCGCGAAATAATGCCGCAGCAACCCGGACGAAACACCCGCCTTCGCGCAGATCGCGCGGACATTGGTGCCGGCCAAACCATGTTCGGCGAGCACAGCTGCGGTCGCCTCGATCAGGTCCGCCCGGCGGGCGTCGGCGCTTTCGCGCGTAAAGGCTTGGCGAGCGGCGGTCATATTGTTATACGTATGTATAACAAGGAACGAACCATGGCAACTGCACCGCTTCGCGATTCGAACATCGACCCGCTCGACGGCTGGTCGCTGCCGGCATGGACATACAGCGATCCCGATTTCCACGCGGCGGAAATGGAACGGATTTTCCGTCCGAGCTGGCAGGTCGTCTGCCACGACAGCGACATTCCGAACCCCGGCGACTGGCACAGCATCGACTATTGCGGCGAGAGCGTGATCCTGGTGCGCGGCACCGACCGGACCGTGCGCGCCTTCACCAATGTCTGCCGCCACCGCGGCTCGCGCCTCGTCGATGGCGCGGCGGGCTGCGCGAAGAAGCTGGTCTGCCCCTATCATGCCTGGACCTACGAGCTCGACGGCCGGCTGACCGGGGTGCCCGATAGCGCGAGCTATCCGACGCTCGACAAGAACAAGGCAGGGCTCGTCCCGGTCGGCCTCGAACAATGGCGCGGCTTCTGGTTCGTGCGGATCAAAGACGATGGCGGTCCGTCGGTCGCATCGATGATGGCGCCTTACGAGGCGCAGGTCGCGCCGTACCGCTTCGAGGAATTCGGCGCGCTCGGCCGCGTCACGCTGCGCCCGCGCGAGGTCAACTGGAAGAATGTCGGCGACAATTATTCGGACGGCCTCCACATCCCCGTCGCGCACCCCGGCCTCACCCGCCTGTTCGGCAAAAGCTATGGCGTCGAGGCCGAGGACAATGTCGACCGCATGTGGGGCGATCTGATCGACCGGCCGTCGGTCAACTGGTCCGAACGCATGTACCAGCGGCTGCTGCCGCCCGTTCCGCATCTTCCGCAAGCGAACCAGCGCCACTGGCTCTATTTCAAGCTGTGGCCGAATGTCGCTTTCGACATCTATCCCGACCAGGTCGATTTCATGCAGTGGCTGCCGACCGGCCCGACGACCTGCCTGATCCGCGAGATTTCCTATGTCCTTCCCGATGAGCGTCGCGAGATGAAGGCCGCGCGCTACCTCAACTGGCGCATCAACCGGCAGGTCAATGTCGAGGACACCGAGCTGATCACGCGTGTCCAGATGGGGATGCAGTCGAAAAGCTTCACCATAGGGCCGCTCAGCGACAAGGAGGTGTGCCTCAAGCATTTCTGCTCGCGGATGCGCGACATCATCCCCGAAGCGCGGCTTGAGTACGCGCCGGCGCCGGGATGGAGCCGCCGTTGAGCGGCGACGCGCCCGTGGTGATCGTCGGCGGTGGACCCGCCGGCATGGTCGCGGGGCTGCTCTTCGCGCGTGCCGGGGTGCGCGTGACCGTGCTCGAAAAGCACGCCGACTTCCTCCGCGATTTCCGCGGCGACACGGTGCATCCCTCGACGCTCGAGTTGTTCAACGAGATCGGGCTGCTGGGCGAACTGCTCAAGGAACCGCACGCCGCGATCGACACGATGACGCTCAACCTGCTGGGCGGGCGCTATACGATCGCGACGATGAAGCATCTGCCCGTCGCAGCGCGCTTTGTCGCGATGATGCCGCAATGGGATCTGCTCGATTTCATCGCCGGGCAGGGGAAGCGCTATCCGACCTTCGACCTGCGCATGTCGACCGAGGCGACCGGGCTGACCCATGACGACGCGGGCCGCGTCAACGGCGTGACGCTCGCGAGCGGCGAAACCTTGCCCGCCCGGCTCGTCATCGCCGCCGACGGGCGCCGTTCGGTGCTGCGCGATGCCGCAAAATTGCCGCTCGAAGATCTTGGCGCGCCAATGGACGTGCTGTGGTTCCGCGTTCCCGTTCCCGCGGGCATGGATATGTCCGAGGTCGCGCTCGGCACGATCGACAAGGGCGGGATGGTGGTCGCAATCCCGCGCGGCGATTATTGGCAGTGCGCACAGGTGATCGAAAAGGGCGGCTTTCCGGCGATCGAGGCGCGGGGAATTGCCGCCTTCCGCAACAATGTCGTTGGTCTCGTCCCCGGCCTCGCTGCGGGCATCGATGCGATTGCCGGCTTCAACGACGTGAAATTGCTCTCGGTCGCGCTCGACCGGCTGACGCGCTGGTCGCGCCCCGGCCTGCTCGCGATCGGCGATGCCGCGCACGCGATGTCGCCGGTCGGCGGCGTCGGCATCAACCTTGCGGTGCAGGATGCGGTCGCCGCCGCGAACATCCTCGCCGCCCCGCTCGCCGCCGGCACCGATCCCGATCCGCTACTCGCCAAGGTGCAGGAACGCCGCTGGAAACCCACAACGCGGATGCAGGGCCTCCAGCGTTTTGCGCATCAGCGGGTGATCGAACCGATGCTGCGCGGTGCAATCACCCGCGTGCCCCTCGCGGTGCGCCTGCTCGACGCCATTCCGCTGCTCCGCCGCATTCCCGGCCGCGTCCTCGGCCTTGGGTTCGGCCGCCAGCATGTCCAATCCCCGCTCGCGAAAGAGTTTTCATGACCAAAGCCTATGACGCCCTGATTATCGGCGCCGGCCACAACGGCCTCGTCTGCGCCTTCTATCTCGCCAAGGCGGGGCTGAAGGTGCGCATCGTCGAAGCGCGCGACGCCGTCGGCGGCGCCGCGGTGACCGAGGAATTCGCGCCGGGTTTCCGCAACTCGGTCGCGAGCTACACGGTCAGCCTGCTCCAGCCCAAGGTGATCGCCGACATGAAGCTCGCCGATCATGGCTATCGCGTCATCGAACGGCCGATCAGCAATTTCCTGCCGCAGGAGGACGGCGGCTACCTCAAGCTCGGCGGCGGACTCGAACGCACGCAGGCCGAATTCCGCAAGTTCAGCAATCGCGACGCCGAAGTGCTGCCCGCTTATTATGACGCGCTCGAAAATGTCGCCGAACTGCTCCGCGACCTCGCGCTCCGCGTACCGCCGAACGTCGGCGAAGGCCTGCGCACGCTGTTCGACGGCGCGCGGCAGGGGCGCCGCTTTGCGGGGCTCAGTCTCGAGCAGCAGCGCGACGTGCTCGACCTGTTCACCAAATCGGCGCGCACGATGCTCGACAGCTGGTTCGAAAGCGAAGCGGTCAAGGCCGCATTCGGTTTCGACGCGGTCGTCGGCAATTATGCCAGCCCCGACACGCCGGGCAGCGCCTATGTCCTGCTCCACCACGTCTTTGGCGAAGTGAATGGCAAGAAGGGCGCGTGGGGACACAGCGTCGGCGGGATGGGCAAAATCACCGAGATCATGGCAAAGGTTTGCCGCGACCTCGGCGTCGAGATCAGCCTCGAAAGCCCGGTTGCGAAGGTGCTCGTCGACGGCGGCAAGGCGGTCGGGGTCAAGCTTGTCGGCGGCGAGGAGATCGCGGCGACGCGCGTGATCGCCAACGTCGGGCCGAAGCTGCTTTACGAACGGATGATGGACGCATCCGATCTGCCCGCAGGTTACGAACGCCGCATCAAGGGTTTCAAGGCGGGCAGCGGCACCTTCCGCATGAACGTCGCGCTTTCGGAACTGCCGAAATTCACCTGTTTGCCGGAACCCGGCGAACATCATCAGTCGGGGATCATCCTCGCGCCGACGCTCAACTATATGGACCGCGCCTTCCTCGACGCGAAGCAGCATGGCTGGTCGAAGGCGCCGATCGTCGAGATGCTGATCCCGTCGACCGTCGACGACAGCCTCGCACCCGAGGGCTGCCACGTCGCGAGCCTCTTCTGCCAGCAGTTCGCGCCCGAGCTTCCGGACGGGCGCGACTGGGATGATGAAGAGGAAGCCGCCGCCGACAGCATCATCGACACAGTCGAAAAACATGCGCCGGGTTTCCGCGCGAGCATCATCGCGCAGACGCGGCTTTCGCCCAAAGGGCTCGAACGCAAGTTCGGGCTTGTCGGCGGCGACATCATGCACGGCAATATGAGCCTCGACCAGCTTTGGTCGGCGCGCCCCGTCCTCGGCAACGGCGGATATCGCGGGCCGGTAAAGGGCCTCTACATGTGCGGCGCGGGCACGCATCCGGGCGGCGGTGTCACCGGCGCGCCGGGACACAATGCCGCCGAGGTGATCCTACGCGACCGGGGTTTCTTCGCGCCGAAGTGGCGCTGAGCGGCGCATCAGAAAATATATAGGGAGGCCCGCGGCGGTCATGACGAGGCTCCACAGACTGGCTTCGATCCCGGCGCCGTAGAAGGCCCAGCAGCTATAGGCGAAGCCCGCGATCGTCGCGGCGGCGAAGCCCGCCGAGACCTTGATCGTGCCCTGCCGTTCGAGGACCAGCGCCGCGAGCGAGCCGACGATATAGAGGATGATCGCGGTCGAGGTCGTCACCTTGACCATGAAGGCGAAGAGATCGGCAAGCCCGCGCGAGTAATTGGCATAGACAATCATGCTTGCGAGTCCGCTGGACACGATCTGGGTGACCCATGGCGAAGCAAATTTATTGTCGCGGGCGAACGCGGCGGGAAGCAGCCGTCGGTGCGCAAGGTCGCGCGGAATATCGCCCTGCAGCAACACGAAACCGTTGAGCGCGCCAAGCGCGGCGATCGCGGCGAACAGTGCGACGATATCGCCCGCCGCCGGACTGACGAGCCGCGAAAAGAAGGTCGCATAGGCAGCGTTCGACTGGTGCAGCGTTTCGATCGGCACCAACAGCGTCACCATCGTGCACGACAGCAGATAGAGGAGGCCGACCGCCGCTGCCGCGATCACCGTCGCGCGAGGAATAGTGCTTTCGGGATCCTTGACGCGATCGCTGACGACGCAAGCGCTCTCGAAACCGAGCAGCGCGAACAACGTCAGCGTCGCCGCCGAGCTCACGCCCGACAGACTGACCGGTTCGGTGCCTGCCATCGTAGGCGGCGGTGCCGCGCCGGTGCCAAGCGCCCAGATCCCGACGAGCACGGCGCCGACGACGGGGATCAGCTTGAGCCCGAGCGTGAGGAGTTGCGCGCCGCCTGCGCGGCGGACGCCCAACAGGTTGACGAGCGTGAAGAACCAGATGCAGCCTATCGCAATCCACGCTGGCGCTGCGCCCTTCTCGCCGAGCCAGGGCATCAGGATCGACATGTTGCTGATCGCCGCGACCGCCAGCGTTGCCACCACGGTCCAGCAGCTGATCCAGTAACTCCATGCGACGATGAAGCCGGTTCCGGGACCGAAAGCCGAGGCAGCATAGGTAAAGGCGGCACAGCCTTCGGGTAGCCTGCGTGCGAGCCGCGCGAACACTACTGCAAGGCACAGGGTGCCCGCGATCGAGACACCCCACCCGATAATCGCGTTCCAGCCGAGCGGCGCCAGATCGCGCGGGAGAAGGAAGACCCCCGACCCGATCATGTTTCCCATGCCGAGCGCGATGCACATCAAAAGGCCGAGCTTTTGGCCCGGCCTTTCGCTGTTGGTGATGATATCGGTCACCCGGTCAGAAATCCTTGCTGACCTTGATCCCGATCAGGCGCGGCCGGATGACATTGTCGTAGAAGACACCGCCATTGGCTGTGTCGCCACCGGCGTCGCCGCAGATCGATTCGCCACACTGGACCGCGCTGTTGATCACCCCGCGGCTGTCGAACAGGTTCGTCGCGAACAATTCGGCGCCCCACCCTTCGCCCTTCACGCCGACGCTGAAATCGGCGGTCGTGTAGGCTTTGAAATTGCCGACGATATCGTTTTCGGCGGTGCGCAGGTCGGAACGCCGCTTGCCGATATGATTGACTGCGAACTGGACGTGCCCGTCCAGCCCGCTGATCGGGAATTCATAGCGCGCGACGGCATTGCCCTTGAACTTCGCGGTGACCGGCAGCCGCGATCCTGCCGGCGCCAGTTCGCTGTTGTCCGGCGTCGTGCAATCGAAAGCAGCATTGGCGATCGCACAGAAATCGCGGCGGATGGTCGCGTCGTTGTAGCTGGCGCCCATGCCGAGCGAGAATCCGCCCGAACGATAGCTGACATCGGCCTCGACCCCGCGGATGCGCGCGATGCCCGCGTTGCGGACTTCGCTGAGGCCGTTGGCGCCGAGGAAGGAAAGCTGGATGTTGTTCCAGTCCTCCTGATAGACGGCGCCGTTGAAGCGAACCGGGCCAAAGCTGGTCTTCCACCCCAGTTCATAATTGTCGAGCGTGTCCGAACCATAGGGCGGCAGCGAGCCGCGCCGGTTGATCCCGCCGGGACGGAAGCCGCGCGACCAGGTCGCATACATCATCACATCGTCGGTGAACTTGTACGTCAGGTTCAGCTTGTGGATGAAGTCGGTCTTTTTCGTCCGTTTGTCGAGGTTGGTGCAGGGCGAACCGGCGACGATCGCCGGCCCTTGGCACGCATAGACCGGATTGGTGCTGTAACCCGGATTGCTGTAGCCGAAAAAGCCGACGAGGCTGTTGTCGAACTTGTACACGCGGCCGCCGCCGGTCAGCGTCAGCTTGTCGGTGATATCGAAGCTGAGCTCGCCAAAGGCGGCATAATCGCGGTCGACGCGCAGCTGCTTGGTCAGCCAGATATTGTCGACGGTGCCCGGGACCTGCAAATTGTCGGCGAGATCGTCGATGACATAATGCTGCTCGATATTGTGCGACTGGCGTTGCCAGAACAGCCCGCCGATAAAGCGGATACGCGCGTCGGCCGGCGACGCGACGCGAATTTCGCCGAAACTGCGCCGATACCGGTCGATCCCCTGGATATACTGGTTCGGGCTGATCAGGTCGCCATCATTGTCGATCAGTTTAACCCCGGAGCCATAGAGCGCGTCGTAGAAATAAGCGTAGTCCGAATAGTCGCTGTCGGTCAGCGTCTTGCGGCGAAGGTGGCCGCCGGTCGCGGTCAGGTCCCAGTTGCCGATCTTGCCCTCGATCGTCATCGCGGCCTGGATCCACTTATCGTCGCTGCGTTCGGGATTATATTGGACGGTCTGGAGGCTGCGGTCGACTGCGCTCGATCGCTCCTGGGCAAAGCTGCCGTTCGCTTTCTGGATCTGGCCCATCAGCGTCGGGCGGATCGTCCAGTCGTCGTTGAGTTCGATGCCGAGCGCAAGACGTGCGCCATAGGTATCGACGTCGTTATAATCCTTTTCGACCAGATCGGCGTTGTCCTGCGTGATGCCGCTGGTGGGATAGGTGCGGCTGCCCGCGATATTGTCGATATAACCCGCATCGTGCCGGTACCAGCCGACGAGGCGCAGCGCGGCGCGCTCGCTGAGCGCGAGATTGACGAAGCCTTCCGCGACCCCGCCGACGCCGCCCCGCGACACGGTGTTGAGCTCGAGCCCGGCCGAACCATAAGTGCCGCTCGTATCGGGCTTGTTGGTGACGAGCTTGATCGTCCCCGCCATCGAGCTTGCGCCGTAAAGCGTGCCCTGCGGCCCTGCGAGCGCCTCGACCCGCGCGAGGTCATAGGCATGGATGTCGAGCGCGCCCTGGATGGTCGTGATCGGCATTTCATCGAGATAGGTGCCGACCGTCGGCAGCGAGGTCGAATGGTTGGCGTTCTCGCCCGACGCGACACCGCGGAAATAGACCTGGCTGAACCCGGGCGCGAGCGTCTGGATCGTTACCGATGGCAGGAATTTGACGACG
This sequence comes from Sphingopyxis sp., assembly GCF_035565275.1. GTDB lineage: Bacteria > Pseudomonadota > Alphaproteobacteria > Sphingomonadales > Sphingomonadaceae > Sphingopyxis. Next base: position 1,963 of record NZ_DATMST010000058.1, on the reverse strand, counting down.
TCCTGGAATTCCTTGACCTGCAATTCCTGAAGCCGCTCGGTGCCGATCGCGGTGATCGCGAGCGGGACGTCCTGCAGATTTTCCTCGCGTTTGGATGCCGTGACGACAATGTCGCGATCGTCGTCGGTATTGCGTTGCTGCGCGAGCGCTGTGCCCGACGTGCACAGGATTGTGCTGCCGAGAAGAAATGCACCGCTTTTGGTCAGTACTGCCGATAGTTTCCGCATGGAAATCCCCCTTCGATGACAGTCGTGTGACGGAGCATGACGCGGCGCGGCGCAAGCGCAAGCATTGTTGGTGCAGCACCGCGTGCGTTGGTCGAAAATGTCGTGGGCTGTTGCCCAAAGGCAACGTTTTGTCGCGTGGGATTCAGGGGTATTCCGCAGGGACGGCAGGATAGGCGTCGAGGACGGGGCCGAGCGCCTGCTTGAGCGGATCCAGCCATGCCTCATAGGGCTGCCACTGGCCCACACCGTCGCGGTTGATCGGACGGCGCACCTGCTCGCTCGACGCGGTGCGCACCGCGCGCGCATTGGTGTGAAACGCCATGCAGGCATCCTCGAACGGCTGGTTCAGAAATGCGAGCATCGCGCGCACCTCGGCCTCGGGATCATCGAGCAGCGCCTCGTGGATCACGCGGTGGACGCGGCCGGGCTGTACTGCATCCAGATGCGCCATCAGACGGACATAGTCGCGGTAATAGGCGCCGATGTCGGAAAGGCCGTAGCTGAACGCCTGTCCCTTCGCATAATGCTGGCGGAAATTCGAAAAGCAGCAGTCAAGCGGATGGCGCCGCGCGTCGATGATCTTCGCATTGGGCAAGATCAGCCGGATGAACGCAGTATAGAGCCAGTTGTTCGGCAGCTTGTCGATATAGAAGGGCTTGGCGGTCTTGCGCTGCACCGCCGTGCGCTGGAGGAAGGCGGCGCCGAGTTCGGCCAGCTGGCTGTGCGGTGCATCGGCCAGCGCCTCGATCCAGCGCCGGCCGTCGTCCTTCGCGTCGCGGCCGAGGCCGAGCGCGAGCGCGGGGATGTCGGGCAGTTCCATCGTCCCCTCGATCGCCGAATGGCAGCTAAGGATCTGTTCGACCAGCGTCGATCCGGCGCGCGGCATGCCGAGGATGAAGACGGGGTCGGGCGCCGGATCGCCCGCGCCGGCGCGCGCGGCGAAGAATCCGGGGGTGCAGGCGGCGATTATCGCATCGACCGCGGCGCTGGTTTCGGCGGCGCGATAGTCGAGCTGGCCCGAACGGATCGCATTGCCGGCGGCATAATGACGAAACGCGGGTTCGGGTTCGCCCGCATCGTCATAGGCTTTGCCGAGCGCGAAATGCAGGTGCAGCCGGTCGTCTGCGCGCGCCTCGCCGCCGGACCCGGCCGCAACGAGCGCGTCCTGCATCGCGCCGCGGTCGCGGGCATCGAAACGGATCGTCTTGAGGTTCGCGAGGCTCCACCAGATTTCGCCAAGCCCGGGTTCGGCGGCGAGCCCGCGGCGATAGGCGGCGACGCTGTCGTCCTGTCGCCCGACCGTTTTCAGCATATGGCCATAGCTCATCCACAGCTTGGCGTGACCCGGGAAGCGGCGTGTGAGTTCCGCGTAAAGCGCGAGCGCCTCGTCATAGCCGCCGATCCGGCCGAGCGCGGCGGCGCGCAGGTTCGCGTGCGCGGGATTGTCGGGATCGTCACCGAGTACCGCATCCAGCGTTTCCGCGGCCTCGGCAAAACGGTTCTGCTTGTAATAGACCGTCGCGAGGTTGGCGCGCGCGGCGCCGAATCCGGGCGCGAGCTGCAACGCGCGCGACAGCAGCTTTTCGGCATCGTCATAGCGGCCGATACGTCCTGCGACTTCGGCGAGCATGCGGATCGCCGCGACGTCGGTCGCATCCTCGCGCAGCCGCTGGCGCAGCGCAGCCTCGGCATCGGGAAGCCGGTCCTCGGCGAGCGCGAGCGCCGCCGTGACCATC
>NZ_DATMST010000057.1:0-18475 GCF_035565275.1 Sphingopyxis sp. | reverse complement strand
GCCGCCGCCGACCTCTACAACGACATCGCGCTCGGCGAAGCCGCAGGCGACACGAGCGAGTCCCGCCGCCTCTTTCCGGGCCTTGCGGCATGCACGTCGGCGGCGGCCGCCGCGGCGTGGTTATCCGATCATTATGCCTTTCCGGTCATCCTGCTGGGATTGCTCGTGGGGCTGGCGCTCAATTTCATATCGGACGATGTCCGCACCCGTCCCGGGCTCGACTTTGCCTCGAGCCACTTCCTGCGCGTCGGCATCGTCATTCTCGGCCTGCAGGTCACCGCCGGGCAGATTTTTCAGCTCGGGGCGATGCCCTTTGCGGCGCTCATCCTCATCATGACCGTCACCATCGGCGCCGGCCTCGGCGCGGCCCGCCTGTCGGGACAATCGCCGCATGTCGGCCTGCTTGCCGGCGGGGCGACCGCGATCTGCGGCGCGAGCGCGGCCCTCGCGCTTTATGATGTCATCGGCCGCAAGCGCCTCGCCGAAGCCCAGTTCACGCTGACGCTCGTCGGCATCTCGCTGGCGAGCGCGGTGGCGATGTCGCTCTATCCCGTTCTCGCCGCCAAGCTCGGGCTGACGGACAGGCAGGCCGGGTTCCTGATCGGGGCGTCGATCCACGATGTCGCGCAGGCGATCGGCGGCGGCTACGCCTTCTCCAATATCGCCGGCGCCGATGCGACGATCGTCAAGCTGGCCCGCGTGGCCCTGCTGGCTCCCGTCGTGGCCTGCGTCGGTGTCCTCCTGCCACCCGAGAGCGAGGCCACCGGCAAACGGCGGCGCATCGCGCTGCCATGGTTTGTGCCCGCCTTTATCGGCGTCGTCCTGCTCAACAGCCTGCTGGTACTTCCCGACGAAATCAGGGCGTTCGCGCTGGCGCTGTCCAAGGCGCTTCTTCTGCTCGCGGTGACCGCTACCGCGATGCGAACCCGCCTCGCGCTGCTGCTTTCGATGAGCTGGCGGGCCGGTATTCCCGTTATCGCCGCGAGCCTCGCAAGCTTTCTCGCCGCGCTTGCCTGCGCGGTTTGGATCGCCTGATTTGGGCAAAAATAGGGTTTGCCCAAAATCCGTACCGGCGCTAGATATGTGAACAGTGTTTATATAAAAATAGGGGAGACGACATGACGGGACCGTTCAGCGCACAATTGTTCGAAGGCAAGCATGTCTTCGTGGCGGGGGGCTCCTCGGGCATCAATCTCAGGATCGCGCAGCGCTATGCCGCCGCCGGTGCGCGCGTTTCGATATTCAGCCGCGACCCGGCGAAGATCGACGCGGCGGTCGCCTCGATCGTCGATGCCGGCGGCCGCGCGCTGGGCTTTACCGGCGACGTTCGCGATTTTGCGGCAGTCGATGCCGCGATCGACGCCGCGTCGCAGAGCCATGGCGAAATCGACGTGGTCGTTTCGGGCGCCGCGGGGAATTTCGTCGCCCCCGCCGCCGCCATGTCGCCGAACGGCTTTCGTGCCGTCGTCGATATCGATCTGATCGGGACTTTTCACGTGTTTCGCGCCGCCTATAGCCGGCTGAGCCGTCCCGGCGCCTCGCTCGTCGCGATCAGCGCGCCGCAGGCCCGCAAGCCTTCGATGCTCCAGGCGCATGTCTGCGCCGCGAAGGCCGGGATCGACATGCTCGTGAAGGTCCTCGCCCTCGAGTGGGGCAAGGAAGGCATCCGCGTCAACGCGATCTCGCCGGGCCCCATCGCCGACACCGAGGGCATGGCCCGCCTCGCCCCCAACGAGGCCGCCGCCTCCGCCATCCGTGCGAGCCTCGCGCTCGGTCGCTACGGTGAAAAAGACGAGATCGCCGACGCGGCCTTCTACCTTACGAGCGATGCCGGCCGCTATGTCACGGGCACGATCCTCGACTGCGACGGCGGCACGATGCTCGGAAGCGCGGTGCCCGAACTGGGCGAGCGCTGACCGATCCGGACTATCGTTTCGTGCAAACGTTCCCGTTTGCCGATGGGGTGACGGGGCAGGCGCTAGCTGCCCCGTCACATCTCCCGAGAAAAACCGCACGGCACAGGAGCTGGGTAATGACTATAAGTTTCGACAATCGCGTCGCCATCGTCACCGGGGCGGGCGCAGGCCTCGGCCGCGAACATGCCCTTGGTCTCGCGGCGCGCGGGGCGAAGGTGGTGGTCAATGATTTCGGCGGCGGCCTCGACGGCTCGGGCGGCTCGTCGGCTCCGGCCGAAGAAACGGTCGCGATGATCCGCGACATGGGCGGCGAGGCCTTCGCGCACGGGGCCGATGTCGGCAATGAGGAGCAGGTGGGCGACCTTGTCGCGAAGGCCGTGCGCGATTGGGGCCGCGTCGACATCCTCGTCAACAATGCCGGTATCCTGCGCGACCGCGCCTTCGCCAGGATGACGCTCGCCGACTGGGAAGCCGTGGTGCGCGTCCACCTGACCGGCGCCACGATCTGCACGATGGCCGTCTGGCCCCATATGAAGGCCGCCAATTATGGCCGGATCGTCATGACCAGTTCCTCCTCGGGAATCTATGGCAACTTCGGTCAGTCGAACTATGCCGCCGCGAAGATGGCGGTCATCGGTCTGATGAATGTTCTCCACATCGAGGGAGCGAAGAATAATATCCGGATCAATACGCTGGCACCCGGCGCCGCGACACGGATGACACTGGACCTGCTGCCGCCCGCGATCACCGGACTGATGGACGCGCGAACGGTCACCCCGGGCCTCCTCTATCTCGTCAGCGAAGATGCCCCGTCGCGCGCCATCCTTTGCGCCACCGCGGGCGGCTTCGCGCGTACGCTTATTCTCGAAACCGCAGGCGTCCATCTGAAGGACGATGATTGTACGCCCGAAGGCGTCGCCGCGGCATGGGACGCGATTTCCGGAAGCGAAGGCGCCGAGCTCTACGAGGCCGGGAGCCAGCAGGTCATGAAGTTCGTCGGTATGGCGGCCGAGGCGGCCGGCATCAGGCCGGACTGAGCCGCCCGTCCAGGCACTTTCCTGTCAACCGTCGAGGCGAACGAGCCGGCGCGAGAATTCCCGCTGCTTCGTCACATAATCCGCAGCCGACTGCTTCAGGTCGGCGATCATGTCGGGCGTCAGCTCGCGAACCGCCTTTGCCGGGGCGCCGACGATCAGGCTGCCGGGCGGAAAACTCTTCCCTTCGGTCACCAGCGCGCCCGCCCCGATCAGGCAGTCGGCACCGATCACCGCCTTGTTGAGGATCGTGGCCCCCATCCCGACAAGGACATTGTCGCCGAGCGTGCAGCCATGCAGGATCGCATGATGGCCGATCGTGCAGCCCGCCCCGACCTTGAGTGGGATGTCGGGATCCGAATGGAGCATCGCGCCTTCCTGGATATTGGAGCGGTCGCCGATCATGATCGGGGTGTTGTCGGCCCGAATGACCGCCCCGAACCATATCCCCACCTCGCGGCCGACCACCACCTCGCCGATCAGGTCGGCCGACGGCGCGACCCAGCTATCGGCGGGAACCTCGGGCTGCTTCTCGTCAATTGCGTAGAGAGCCATCGACCGTCTTCCCCTCTCTTAAACAAGCCGGCTGGCAAGCGCAGACGCCGCAGCCAGCGCCAAATCCTAATTGCCCGAAAAATCGCCGGGCCTTTTGTCGAAGAAGGCCTGAATACCTTCGCCGAAATCATCGGTGCGCGTGCCGAGCAGCCATTGGTCGGCGTCGGCATGCATCACGGCCTGATCGAGCGCGCCGGCCCAGGCATTCGCGCTTCGCTTAATCATCTGCACCGCAATCGGCGGAAGCGCGGCAAATTCTTCGGCCATGCGCAGTGCCGCGGCGTCGCGCTCGTCGGCCGCGACCACGCTGTCGAAAAATCCCCAGTCGAGCATCGTGTCCGCGTCGAAGAGCGCGCCTGTCATCACCATCCTCTTGGCTCTTGCGAGACCGACCGTCTGGATCGCGAGCGGCAAGGCATGCCACATGAGATTGATGCCGAGGCGGACCTCGCCATAGCCGATGCGGGCATCGGGCGATCCGACACGGAAATCGCATGCCGTCGCGATGCACGCGGCGCCTCCGGTCGCGGCGCCCTGAATCACGCAAATGGTCGGCTGATGGATTTCGCGAATGGCACGAAGCAACCGGCCGCCGAGTTCGGCCGACCGGCGCTGCTGAACCGCCGGCGTCGTCCCGCGCCCCGCCTCGCGCAACCCGCCGATATCCATCCCGGCGCCGAAATGCTTCCCCTCGGCCCGAAATATCACGGCCCGCGCCTCGCCATTGTCGGCCAGCGATTCTGCCATGGCCTTCAGCTGGAGCATCGAGGCCGGCGTCAGCGCATTGCTCTTCTCGCCCCTGTCGTGTGTGATCGTGACGATATGGCCATTCTGCTCAAGCCGGAAAGGTCCCTCGCTCATTTTCACGCCTTTCCTTCCCTCTGCTTGACAATGCCAGCAGACTTGCGCTGGCATCGCCGCCATTCGCGACGCCTCGATCGCAAGGCCGCACGCGGATCTAAGAACGCAAAATCGCGCGAAGCCCAACTATTGCCGACAAGCAATAAAATGTAAACGATGTTTATATTCTGAATTGTTCAGGCCATCGCCGGATGGCCGGCGTAATCTGGATGCAACGCGCGCAGGAATAGCGCCGACGCCGGTGGGTAAGGTATCGGCCACCACACCGAAGCCTCTGATCGTGCGAAACCGACGCCCACTACCGCATGCCTTTCGTCCGGCCGTTTGCGATCTCTTCCGAAATCATGCGATAACTTTGCAGTGAGAGACGGATTTGGACGGCTTCCCGGAGCAACACGGTTCGAATTTCATCAACGAACCGGAGCCATTTTCTTCCAGACGCACAAAAGGCTACGCCAAAGCACCCTAGCCTCGCATCGCGGCCATCTGTTCGCCGGTGGCGCTGCTGGTAATGAGACCGGCCACGCCGCCTGCGCGCACGGTACCGAGGATGACCGCCATTTGCTCGACACTGTTCAGGCCGGCGATCGCCGCACGGTCACCCTTGGCCAGCCCATCCTGTTGCAGGCGGGCGGCGATACGGTCGATCAGCTTGTCGAGCTCCGACCAGGAGAGACGATGGTCGGGATCGGCCGCTGCGACATCGTCCGGTCTCTCGGCCGCATGCGCCCGAACCAGGTCGGAGAGCGTCGCAAAGCTGCTGTCGAGCATTTCGCGACTGGTCATGCTGTGGCTCCCGCGCCGTTCGGGGTGAGACCAGCAAGCATGAGCGTAACGGAGAAAGAGCATTTCATGTGGGATCATCCTTCGTCGGGAGGTGCGCATTGTCTGCGGCAGAGCGATGATGGGCGCGGCGGCCGTGGCTGCCGCAGCGATGGTCATCCTGCTTCCACCGCCGCAATCGTGTCGCGAAAGGCGCGCCGACCGCCCAAGAGGCACGCGATCGAGATCGATCCGGCGACTGCGACCGTCACCGCGACCGAGTAGCCGACCAGCATTCGGTCGCCGAACACATGCTCGGTCAGCGCGCCGACGACGAGGGGGCCGAGACCGAGGCCGAGAATGTTGAGCGTGAAGACGTACAGCGCCGACGTGCGGCCCCGCAAATGGCCGGGAGACATGAGTTGCAGCGCTGCGCTGCAAATCCCTCCGAAGCTGCAGAGAAACAGATATCCCGTCCCTAGCAGGATGACGCAGGCCAGGCCGCTGGAGGCCAGAAAGGCTGCTATGATCAGCGGGACACCGATCGCGGTCGTGACGATGGCAGTCGTGAAATAGGCGTCGCGGCGCCCTTTGCTGAACGCTCGGTCCGCGAGCCAGCCGACAATGAGCGTGCCGACGATACCCGAAAGGCCGATTGCGACCCCGAGCGAGGGCCCGATGAGCGCTGGCGACCAATCGAAATTGCGCTGAAGATGTGCCGGCGCCCAGCCGGCGATCGCGTAGCCCGAGAGACCGAGCATCGCGAAGCCGATTTGCTGCGCGAAAAAGGCGCGCTTATGCTGCTTGACGAACGCCAGCAGCGATCCGCTATCGGCGCCCGCCACCTTGTTGGCCTTGGGCGGGCGAATGCTGCCGCGCGGTAGCAGATAGGCCGTGAAGGCGAGGAGAACGCCCGGCGCCCCGAGCATCAGAAAGGCGGCCTGCCAAGGCTCGATCTTGCCAATGATGGGAAAGTCGAGATTGGCCGTCGCGAGCGCCGCGACAATGAGGCCGCCCGCGGCCAGCGAGAAAGCAATTCCGATGCTGGCGCCGATGGCATAGATTCCCATTGCGGAGGCGAGCCTCCCCTTGGGCGTCGTTTCCGAGAGGATCGCATAGGCACTCGGCGCGAGCGCGGCTTCGCCGGCGCCGACGCCGATGCGAGCCGCGAACAGCTGCCAGAAGGATGACGAAAGCCCGCAAGCCATCGTTGCCGCCGACCAGATCGTCACCCCCGCGTGAATGATGCGGGCCCGATTGAAATGATCGACCGCCCAGCCGACGGGGATGCTCGACAAGGTGAAGACGATGGAAAAGGCTAGCCCCTGCAGCAGGCCCAGAGCCACGTCGTCGATCTTCAACGATTCCTGGATCGGGACCGCCAGAAGCGACAGCAGCTGCCGGTCGGCGTATGAGAGAATATTGAGCGCCGTCAGAATCGTTACAGCACCCCAGGGAAAGTGCCGCGGCGCAGCCTCGCGATCCCTCATGCGGCGGCCTCGGCCCATAGGGCGGGCTCGGCCCCCGCCCATGTGCGGCGGGTCGATCGCCGCAGGCGGCCTTTAGCTATCAAGCCCACAATTCTGCTCCCAGTCGCGACGGATCGGCCGTCGTCACCCATGTCTTCCTTCAAGCCGACCACATCGCCCACCGGGCGTCAACAATTTTCGACATCGACGCATGTCAGCATGCTTAACATTCCATTCTTGGCGCATTACCCTCGCATTACCAAGGGATGAAAGTGGACTTTTCGACAATGATCGTCCTTGACGTATGTCTCCATCCGCAAGTATCCACCTCATTTCAAGCGGCAGACAAGCCGTGACGGAGGATGAACTTGGCAAAGCCCACCATTTCCCTTGTGGCAGACAATCAGAGCGCGCCCGTGCCGCGCAGATCGCGGCGCCAGTCCAAGCTGGACGCGATTCTCGATGGAGCGGCCGCCCTGTTCAACGAGGACGGCATCGGCGCCGTTTCTCTTGCCGACGTTGCCGAGCGCGTCGGCATCGGTCGCGCGACCCTCTATCATTATGTGGTCGATCGCGAGGACCTCGTGTTCCAATGTTTCCAGCGCAGCTGCGAACTCGACACCGAGCGCCTGGCGATCGCCGGCGAACAATCGGACATGGTCGAGGCGGTCCTTCAATATTTTCGCGAGAGTGTCTCGAGCACGACCCCGACCGCCGTCGTGACCGACCTTGGCTATATGTCAGCCGACGGACGATCGATCATCGGCAAGGCGATCCGCCGCAATCATCTCGCGCTCATCGAGCTGATCTCGAAGGGAATCGCGCAAGGCAAGATCCGTCCGTGCGACGAGCGCGTGGTTGCGCACGCGTTCGCATCGATGATTAGCCATGTGCAGATGGCGCATCGCTGGGTCGACCTCTCGGCGTCGTCGCTCGATATCGATGCGCTCGTCGAAAGCTTGCGTATAGGCGCTGTCGCCGATCGCGATCGCCGCTATCAGTGCAACATCGACGTCGAGCGCTTCAATCGGCTGAAGGCCGCGTCGTTCGAACCCGGCAGCATGGGCGAGATGCGCATCGAACAGATTTTGATGATGGCATCGCGCATGTTCAACGCGCGGGGCGTCGAGGCCGTATCATTGGACGAGATAGCCTCCGAACTCGGGGCGACTCGCGGGGCGGTCTATCACTATTTCTCCGACAAGGAGGAGCTGGTTCGGCGCTGCGCCGATCGCGCACACGATCTCTACGAAGCCTTTATCGACGAAGCCGAACGCTCGGGGCGCGACAGTTTCGAGCGCCTCTCGATCGTCGGCCATCTGAACTCGCAGGCTCAGGCAGGCACGCTGCAGCCCTTGGCCTCGTGGATCGGCCTCGATGCCTTCTCGCCGGGCCAGCGCCAGCGACACCGCCAGCGGCTGCGGTCGCTGCTCCGCCGTACCGTCGGCTTTGCGGAGGAAGGGATCGCGGCAGGCGACCGCCTTCCCTTCGACGCGCGAACGCTGTCCGTGGCCCGCGCGGGCGCGTTCAGCTGGATTCCGCGATGGGAGCCTCCGACCGACGATCTGACGCCCTTCCGCATCGCCGACGAACTGACCGAACTTTTCAACCACGGGATTGCCGCATGACGGCTCTCGCCGACGTTCCGGTCTCGGGCACCGTCGCACCCGGGTTCGAGCCGGTCTTCAAGGCCTTCCGCGACAATTTCTCCCTGCCGGACGGCCTCGCCGATATCGGCGCCGGGCTCACCGTATTTCACCGGGGGGAGCCCGTTGTCGACCTCGTCGGCGGATATCGCGACGAAGCCCGGACGACCGAATGGACGCCGGACACTGTCGCCAATATCTGGTCGTCGACCAAGGGCGTCACCGCCCTCGCCTTCGCGCGCCTCGTCGACCGCGGCCTCGTCGACTATGACGACCGCGTTGCCCTTTATTGGCCCGAGTTTGCGGTCGCCGGCAAGGAGGCGACGACGGTCGGGCAGTTGATCAGCCACCAAGGCGGCCTCAACGGGTTCCGGCTCCCCACGACAGTCGAACAATTCGGCGACTGGCCCTTGGTCACGCGCCGCCTCGCAGAACAGGCTCCCTATTGGGTGCCGGGCGAGGACACCTCCTACCACGCCATGACATTCGGATTTCTCGTCGGCGAGCTGGCGAGGCGGATCACTGGCCTCGAGCCTCGTGCGCTGATCGAGACCGAAGTCGCCGTCCCGCTCGATGCGGACATCCAGATCGGCCTGCGCCAGGGCGACCTCGACCGCGTCGCCGACCTTGTTCCGTTCGACGATGCCGGGACGCCGCCCGCGCCCGACCCTTTGGCCGCCCCGGCGATGACCAATCCCGTCGTGCGCCAGGACTGGGCCAACCGGGCGGGCTGGCGCGCTGCACAGGTTCCGGCTGCCAACGGCCATGCTACAGCGCACGGGCTCGCGAAACTCTATGGTGCCGTTGCATCCGGCGACCGGTTCGACGGAGAACCTTATCTTTCGCGCGAGACGATCGACGCGTTGCGCGCGCCGCGAAGCACGCGGCCCGATCGCTTTCTCGGAGAGCGCACATGGGGCGCGGGTGTCAGTCTCAACATGGGCGGTGCCTGGGGTCCGGACCCCGCAACCTTCGGCCATACCGGCTGGGGCGGATCCTTCGGCTGCGCCAACCTCGCGCGCGGAATCGGTATCGGTTATGTGATGAGCCGGATGGGCGGTCAGATCGCGCTCGATCCGCGAGCCGTCCGCCTGTGCAATGCCATCTTCGCCTGCGCAGGCTGACCGGCTCCTCCGGATTTCCCGCGGCGCGGAACAGCTCAATTAAAAAGGAGGAGGGCCGAAGCCCTCCTCCCGCAGTTCGTCCGGTGGGACGGGAGTGACACGGAGTGCCGCGCGCGGCTAGATTCCAAGCTGCGCGAGTGCCACGCCGCCATCCGCCGGAATCGTAGCGCCCACGACATAGTCGCCGGCGCGCGATGCAAGAAAGATTGCAAGACCCTGGATGTCCTCGGCGTCCCCGACGCGTCTGGACGGAATGCGCTGCGCAACCGTGGCGGCATGATCGCGCGCATCGCGGTTCATCTCGGACGGAAACGCGCCGGGCGCGATCGCCGTGACGCAGATATTGTTGCGGATGAGCTGCGCTGCGAGCCGGCGCGTGAGGTGGATGAGACCCGCCTTGCTGGCCTGATACGCATAGGTTTCCTGCGGATTCGGGCGCATCCCGTCGATCGAGGCGATGTTGATGACCTTCGCCGGCTTGGTCGCGTTGGCAGCTGCGCGGAGCTCGGGCAGCAGCGCCTTGGTGAGAAAGAAAGGCGACTTGAGGTTGAGATCGACCGTCTTGTCCCAGCCTGCCTCGGGAAACTCGTCGATCGGCGCCAGCCAGGCCGCACCGGCATTATTGACGAGAATATCGAGCTTCGGTTCACGCTCGCGCAGGCGCGCGGCGAGATTGTCCGCGCCCTCGACCGACGAGATGTCCTGCGGAAGCGAAACGCAGACACCTCCAGCGTCCGATATTTCGGCCGCAGCCCGATCGCACGCATCGGCCTTGCGCGACGAGATATAGACCTTCGCCCCGCGCGCGGCATAAGCCTCGGCGATCATGCGGCCGATACCGCGCGAGCCGCCGGTGACGAGGGCCACGCGGCCCTCGATCGAGAAAAGCTGGTCACTCATCATTGCGCCTTTCGCAAGTCGATCAGTTCAGGAAAGCGGGACGCAGTTTCAGCGTTGCGAACACCTCGCGTCCGCGCGACACGAACCCGCTCTCGTCGGCAAGGCGGGCATCGGGGTGCCCGCTGCCGCTGCCTGTGAGCGTGATCGGCCCTGACGCGCTGATCGTATATTTGTTGGTAAGATTGCGACCGACCAGCGACAACGACCATTGATCGTCGGCGCCGAACAGGCGGAGCGACGCATTGAGCTTCACGAACCCGTCCTGAAGGTCCTGCGGCGACTGGCGAAGGTTCGCACTGTATTTGCTCGAATAATTGGCATCGATCGAGAATTCGACGCCGATATCCTTGGAAAGGTCGGTCTCGAACAGGAAGCCGCCCGTAGCAACGAACTTCGGCGCATTGTTGATCTGGCGCCCGGCCATATCCTGTTCCTGGAAGACGCCGGTCACCGGGTGCGGCGTCAGGTTGCAACCCAATGCGGGGGTCTGACCGAGATAACAGCCCGAGAGGAAGTCGCGGAATTTCGCGTCGTTGTACGCGGCCGAGCCGCGCAGGCTCAGCCCGTCGAGCGGCGTCTTCCAGTTGGCGTCGAACTCGAGGCCCTGAATACGCGCCGCGGCCGCATTTAGGACCTTGAAGCTGATCGTTGCTGCGTCGAAGGCGCCGACCTGCAGATCCTTGTAATCATAACGGTAGCCGGTGAGGTTGAACGTCAGGTCGGGGGTGCCGACCTTGACGCCGCCCTCGAACCCGGAGACGATTTCCTCGCTATAGCTATTGCGGAAGGTTCCCGGAGCGGCCGCGCTGATCGTGCCATTGGTAAAGCCACCGTCGAAGCCACCCGACTTGAAGCCGCGCTTGTAGGACGCAAACAGCATCACATCGTCGTCGAGATGGTAGGACAGCGTCGCCTCGGGCGAGACGTTGCTGAACGACAGCGTCCGCGTCGCCAGGTTCCGGGTCACGTCGATGCCGTTGCGGAGGAACCGCAGCTGCTTGTTTTCCGAGGTGAAGCGAAGCCCCCCCGACAATTCGAGCTGGGGCGTGATATCCCAGAGGAGCTGTCCGAACACCGATACCGCTTCCTGCTTCTGGAAGGTTTCCTCGGTTCCGATGCGGAACGGGTTCGGCGGCAGGGTGATCACGGCGTCTTGCGCGCCGTAGGTGTCCCGCGTTTCGTAAAAGGCGCCGACCGTGAAGTTCAGCGGCGACGACCAGTCGGACGCGACACGAAACTCCTGTGTGATCTGTTCCATCTTGAACGGCAGATAGGGAACCAGAAGGACGCCGCGCGGACCGACCGACGCGTCGTGCGCGTTCATTTCGTCGAAGTTGTAGTAACCAGCCACCCAGGTCGCGGTCACATCGGGCGTCACACGAAGATCGGCCTGGAGCGTCCCGAGCCACTGGTCGTTGCGACGAAAGCCGAGGCCGTCTTCCGCTTCGGAGGCCGGAACGAGATCGGTCAGCGCCTTGGACGCGCTCCCGCGATAGATGTCGCGGTCGGCCTTGCAGGGGAAATTGGGCTGAAGCTGCGGCGCACCATAGGGGCAGTCGATGCGCTGGAACGAAGTGAACGAGCCCCCGCGGTTATAGGTGTGAGTGTAGGAGAGCTTTGCGTTGAGCTTGAACATGTCGGTGGGCTCGAAGAGGATCGTACCGCGCACGAAATATTCCTGGCCGCTCGGATATTTGCTCGCCGCAGGCGGCACGACGAGCGGATCGCCGTTCGCGGGGACCGTGCGCAGGTGGAAATATCCCTGAAGGTCCGTATACCGCCCGACGACACGCACGGCGAGCTTGTCGGAAATGGGGCCCGACACCACGGCCTGATAATATTTGTCGCCCGACACGGCTTCGATGCCCGCCTCGCCTTCGACCTCGGTCTTCCAGCTCGGGTCCGCGGTCTTGAACGAAATCACGCCCCCGGGGCTGTTCTTGCCGAAGAAGAGCGCCTGCGGACCGCGCAGCACCTCGATCTGGGCTAGGTCGATCTGCGCCGTCTTGCGGACATTGAGCGTCCCGACCTGCATGCCGTCGATGTTGATCGAGACGGCCTGATCGCCGAGATAATTGGTCGAACCGCTGCCGACGCCACGAAGCGAGATCGACCCGCCCGACGACACCGAGGATTCGGCCGACTGCAGGCCCGGCGTGAAGGCCGCCAGATCGTCGACGCCGTTGATTTTCAGGCGCTCGATCTGCTCGGCCCCGAAGGCGGTGATGGGAGCCGGGACGTCCTGCAGAGCTTCGGCGCGTTTGCGCGCCGTGACGATGATTGTCCCGTCGGGCTCGTCGGCAGTGTCGCCCGCGGCATCATATTCGCCTGGCGCGGTCTGCGCCTGCACGCCCGAAATTGTGCAACTGACGAACGCGGCGCTCGCAAGCAGCCGCACGATGGCCTTGGTCATAAACCTCTCCCCAAAAGTCTCAGCTTTTCGCTTTTCGACACTGATGTATGTCAGCGTATGGATACGTCCATAAGCTTTGTCAAAAAGATTCGACACTGGCGCATGGCAGAATGGAAACGTGTCGATTTTGCGGCCGGCGCGAACGACGGGCGCCGGAAGGACGCGCCGGAAATTTTCGATCGGGACTGATCGAGAGGGCCCGCGCGCTATCGCGCCGCCCGCTCCAACATCGAAATCAGCTGGCGCGGAGACCGTGCAGGAAGAGGTTCGATACCTCGAAGGCAACGAAACGGTGCGACAGCGCCCGATTGCGCGGAAGCCAGCGTGCCACAAAGTTGAACGTGCCTGCCGACGCAAGCGCGGTCGGTTCGGCCTCGAATGGACGCAGCGTTCCGTCCGAATTGCCGAGTTCCATCATGGCGATCGAGCGGTCGAGCAGCGCCCCCGTCATGGCGCTGAACCTCAGTTGCTGGTCGGGCCCGAGCTTGTGATACGCCGCCGCAGAGAGCGACATCGGGCCCGCCGGATCGAGCTGCGCCTGCACATTCAGCGCAAGACCGGCGCGCGACCTCTCGACCCCCGTTTGACGCTCTTCGGCGCGGTCCAGCAATGTGGCGTAGAGATCGAACGCGCGTTCGAGGCACGCCGCGACCAGTTCGGCCTTGCTGGCGAAGTGATGGTAGATGAGTCCCTTCGTCGCGCCGAGGTCCGCTGCCACATCGTCGAGCGATACACCTTCGACCCCGCGCGCGTTGAACAGCGCCGAAGCCGTCGCGACGATTTCGCTCGCCCGGCCGGAGGGCCGCGGCGGGGACAGCGCAGACCAGGACTCGATGCCGGCCATATCCATCGTCAGCGGCGCGGCGCATGTACTGACGCCGTTCTCCACAATGCTTGGGAGCTCGACCGCGAGCCGGCCCGAACCGTCTTGCTCGGCGCGCCGGGCCCATATGTCGCCGAGCGGCGCCCAGGCAATCATGCCCCATATGGTCCGGGCCGCTATTCCGGGGTCGCACGCGCGCACAGTGCCGTCCTCGACACCCCGGCTAATCAGCGCCGCGAGCGTCTCGAACGCATCATGCTGACGCGCGCCGATCTCGCGCCGCCCTTCGTCGGGCAAAGCCTCGAGCTCTGCGGCAATAATCGCATGGGTGTGGTCCCGGTCGCGCGCCGCAGCCAGAAACTGGAGAACGGCTTGAAGGCCCGAGGCCTCGCTTGCCGCAGCGCGCTCCAGATCTTCGACGAGCGGGTCGAGGAGGTGAAGATAGCATTGCCGCGCAAGATCGGTGCGGTCCGAGCAGTAATTGTAGAGACTGGGCCGCGTCAGCCCGACGCGTTTGGCGATTTCGACGAGATCGGCCCCCGCGACCCCAGTCCGGCGGAATTCGTGGGCCGCCTCGCCGAGCAGCAACGCGCGACGCGCAGCGCGCGCTGCACTCTGCAAGGGTTTGCTACCCGCCGCCAATTCGGTTCCTGCCATCAGCCTCTGACTGCCCGCTCACGGCCCGATTGACAAGTCGGTATGTTACGGCATACGCTGTTGTCAGAATCATAAACGATAAAGAATGTGGGAGAGGAAGATTTTGATGAAGGCTGCCCGTGCGCGCCTCGCGCAAACCTCGTCGATCGCTGTCGCCATCACGCTGCTGGCCTTGAGCCCCGCCGCGGGCGCGCAAGAAACCGAAAGCGCCGACGCCGCCGACGGCGACATCGTCGTGACCGCGATGAAGCGCGAAGAGCGCCTGCAGGACGTGGGCGCCACGATCCAGGCGCTGTCCGCTGAGGGCATCCGAACCGCGCGAGTCGCCGAGATCAAGGATCTTGCAACCCAGGTCCCCAATGTCGACATCAAGGAGACCGTCCCGGGCGCGCTCCCGACCGTTACCATCCGCGGCATCGGACTTGACGATTTCAGCACCGTATCAAGCCCTGCTGCGGGCATTTACGTTGACGAAATTCCCCTCGCCTCGCCGGGCCTGATGAGCGGAAATTTCTTTGATCTCGGACGCATCGAGATTTTGAAGGGCCCGCAGGGGACGCTTTACGGCCGCAATACCACCGCGGGTGCAGTCAACATCGTCTCGGCGACGCCAGGCGACAGCTTCGCCGCCTTTGCCAAGGCCGGTTACGGCAATTTCGATACGTTCGATGCCGAAGCCATGCTCAACATTCCACTGTCGGATCGCGCGCAACTCCGTCTTGGAGGCAAGACCATCCAGCAGGGCCGCGGCTTCTGGACGAGCTCGCTCCTCGAAGACGGCACGCCCGGACGCCGCGATCTCGGATCGCGCGATATTTGGCTCGGACGCATCCAGCTGGCGCTGCAACCCGCCGACGGTCTCGACATCCTGCTCAAGGCCGAAGGCGAACGTTCGCGTTCAGAGATGGGTGTGCCCCAATTCAACGGCACCTATGGCCAGGGAACCCCGTTCGTTCCCTGCGCGCCGGTGCTGGCCGGCCGCCTCGACAATTCGGTCTGCGTCGACGCCTATGGCTATCAAAACAGCAACGAGAACCCGTATCACGGCGATTGGGCCGGCCGCTTCCCCTATAATGTCGATCAGGTCAGCCTCACGGGCAAGATCAACTACAGCCTCGGCGCCGTCGATATCACCTCGATCACGGGCTACATCGACTTCTCGCGCCTTTATCATATCGACGTCGACGCGACGCCCCTCCAGCAGTTCGATTATGACGAGAATGAGGATGTCCGGCAGTTCACGCAGGAACTGCGCATCGGCTATCGCAACGACCTTGTCGATCTTGTGGGCGGCGCCTTCTACTCATGGGACCGCGTGCTCGGCGACAACACCAACTATGGCGACGACTGGCCGCTGGTATTTCTTGGCGCCGCGAGCGGTTCGGGGAAGACCAACTATGATCAGGTGACCCGTTCGGCAGCGCTCTATGCCGATGCAACCTGGCATATCGCCGACAAGGTCGACCTGATCACCGGGCTCCGCTTCACGCGCGAGAAGCGGCACTATGCGGGAGGTACGAGCTTCATCACGGCCTCCCCACTTGTCGGCGTGAACGACACCTTCATCGACGACACGATCCGCGACAGCAATGTGACCGGACGCATCGGCCTCAACGTCCGTCCCCGCGATGGACTGCTCCTGTTCGCCTCGGTTTCCCGCGGGCGCAAAAGCGGCGGCTTTTTCAGCGGCTTTACTAACAACGACAGCCAACTCCTGCCCTATCGCCCCGAGACCCTTACCGCCTATGAGGTCGGGGTCAAAAGCGAGTTCGGGCACGCCGTGACGTTGAACGTCTCGGGCTTCTATTACGATTACAAGGATCCCCAGACCTTTGTGCGCTTCATCGATCCCGCGACCGGCCTCTCCGTCCAGAAGGTCGGCAATGTCGACAGCGCGCGCGTTTTCGGTGCCGACATCGATCTCATCCTGAGGCCGACCCGCGGCCTCACCGTGTCGGGCGGCTTCGGCCTGCTCGATACCAGGCTGTCGTCGTTCGCGACCGCAGCGGGCGTGATCCCGGCGGGCAATCGGCTACCCAACGCGCCAGCCACCTCCTTCTCGGGCAAGGCCCGCTACGAATTCGACCTAGGCCCCGGCCTGACCGCGGCGATCCAGGGCGACACGCGCTATGCCTCGTCGGCGTTCAAGGAGGCCTCGAACGATCCGCTCATCTCGTCGGAGTCCTATTGGCTCTTCAATGCACGCGTGTCGCTGGCCGGCGAGAAGGACGGTTGGGAAGTGGCCCTCTGGGGGCGCAACCTCACCAAGGAACGCTATGTCGTTTCGGGCGTCAATCTCGCCTCGCTCGGGATCGTCAACCGCATCTACAACGCGCCGCGCACCTACGGCGTCGAGCTCAGCTTCCGGTATTGAGGAGATTTTCGATGCCAGCCCACGCACCGATTGCGGGCCACTGCGACGCGCGCTTCGCCGCCGTTCGCGCCGCGTTTGAAGAAAACTTCGTCGAGCGCAATGACGTCGGCGCCGCGCTTTGCCTGATCGTCGATGGCGAGCCCGCGATCGATCTTCACGGCGGTTGGCGGGATGCCGCGCGCACGGCGCCGTGGCAGGCCGACACGCTCGTCAACCTATGGTCGACGACCAAGGGCGTGGGCGCCATCTGTTTCGCAATCCTCGCCGATCGTGGCCTCTTGTCTTACGAAGATCGCGTTGCCGATCACTGGCCCGAGTTCGGCGCGAACGGCAAGGAAGGCATCACGATCGCGATGCTGCTGTCGCACCAAGCGGGGCTCAGCGGCTTTACGTCGCCGGCCAGCGTTGCCGACCTGCTCGCCGGGAAAACCTCGGCGCGGCGACTGGCCGAGCAGACGCCGATATGGGAGCCCGGCACTGCGTCGGGCTATCACGCGATCAGCATCGGTATCCTCGCGACCGAGCTTTTTCGAAGGATCGAGGGCCGTTCGCTCAAGGATTTCGTCCGCGACGAGCTTGCCGGCGGGCTCGCCCTCGACATTGCCATCGGGCTCGATCCGCGCAACGATGGACGCCGCGCGGAAATTATCGCACCGCCCGAACTCAGCTCGGCGGATATCGGCCAGCTCACTGCACCTCAAATCGCGGCGCTTGCCAACCCGCCGCTCGATCCTACGCTTCCCAATGATCCGGCCTGGCGCGCCGCGGATCTCACGTCCGCCAATGGCCATTCGAACGCTGCGGCTCTCGCGCGCCTCTATGCGATGTTCACCGGCGGGCAAGTCGCCGCCCGAACGCTTGCGGCCGCCACGGCAACACGTGTCGAGGGCGTCGACCTCGTTCTCGGGATGCCCGCACGCTGGGCCGCCGGTTTTCTTCTGAACTTCGACGGCATCTATGGACCGAACCAGGCGGCCTTCGGTCACTCGGGCTGGGGGGGCTCCTTCGCCTTCGCCGACCCGGTAGCCGGCATCGCCATGAGCTATACGATGAACAGGATGGGTACGCTGCTCCGCGACGATCCGCGCGACGTTGCACTCATAGACGCCGTCTATGCGAGTATCTAGCGCCGACGCGATGGCCTTAAGAGGATCGTAGTGGCCGCGAGCCGCCTGCCGGCTTTTGGGCGCAAATCGTGAATAGCCGACTTTGCGCACCTGTCACGGGTTGCGGACGAGAATCCCGCACCTTAAACCCGGCATCGGACCAACCGGAGTTATTTGGTGTTTCTCATTTCGGCTGCCGCTCTGATCTTTGCTGAACCCATGCCTCCGCCGCCCACGGCGGCATATGAAGCGCCGGACACTCGGGGCCCACCACTGACCAACTCTGATCGCGTAGTCGTGACCTGTCCCGACGGAGGCATTATTGGAGCGGAGTTTATCCGCGAAGGCCAAAGCGTCACGGTGGTCGGGATCGCCGGCTTTTCCCGGGCGCTTTCCGACAAGCAGCGCAAAATCATTGATGCTGCTGTCCAACCTCTCAGGTCGCTGGATCGGGTCGAAATAGTCTGCAACGGGCGCGACAGCGCGATCATCAGGGTCCTTGGCGCGTTTGTTGAAGTCGAACGCCAAATGTATCAGCAGACGGTCGTAATCGTCTGGGAGAATTCGGGAATGCTGGGGACAGAGCGGCGTGCCGTTCCGGAAATGGAGTTGGAGCAACGCACGCTTTAAAACCGCCCACACATTCTCATTTTCGTGTCTGTTGTCTGCAAAGCGATGACCAGATGTGGCCGGCAATTGTCGTTCCGCCAAAAGCCTGCACCGAGCTTGCAGGGCCGGTCACTGTGCCTGATTGATTACGGCTTCAATCCGGTATCCATCTGGGTCGAATACAAAGGCTGCATAGTAGCCGTCGCCATAGCCCGGGCGAGGCCCG
>NZ_DATMST010000056.1:0-13466 GCF_035565275.1 Sphingopyxis sp. | reverse complement strand
AGCCCTGGCGCGCCTTGAAGCGGCGGTTGGTCTTGTTGATCACATAGGTGCGGCCACGGCGGCGGATAACGCGGTTATCCCGGTGGCGGTCCTTCAGCGACTTCAGGCTGTTGCGAATCTTCATGATCTCTGTCCGTAAATCTTGGCGTTGTGACGCGAAGCGGCGCAACTATGGGGATGGGGCCGAAAAGTCAACCGCCCACCGCCCCTTTTTCGTCATCCCGCCAACGCCTTTTGCCGCCGCCGCTGCACCGACGAGCCATAACCCATCGCCTCGCGATATTTGACGACGGTGCGCCGCGCGATGTCATGTCCTTCGGCTGACAATTTCTGCGCGATCGTCTCGTCGGAGAGGATTGCTTTCGCATCCTCGCTCTCGATCATCGCCTTGATCCGGCTCTTCACCGCTTCGGCCGATACCGCACCATCGCCGTCGGTGGCCGAAATCCCGCTCGAAAAGAAATATTTGAGCTCGAACAGGCCGCGCGGGCAGGAGAGATATTTGTTGCTGGTGACGCGGCTGACGGTCGATTCGTGCATGCCGATCGCCTCGGCGACCTGACGCAGCGTCAGCGGGCGCATATGCGCCACGCCTTTCAGGAAAAAGCCCTCCTGCTGCTTCACGATCTCGCTCGCGACCTTGACGATCGTGCGCTGGCGCTGGTCGAGTGCGCGGACCAGCCAGTTGGCACCGGCGAGCTGCTCGGACAGCCACGCCTTGCTCTTGGCCGCGGCGCCTTGCGCCAGCTCGGTATAGTAACGGCGGTTGACGAGCAGGCGGGGCAGGGTGCCGCTGTTGATTTCGACCGCCCAGCCCTTCGCGGTCTGGCGGATATAGAGGTCGGGAACGACCGCCTGCGCGCCTTCGCCGCCGAATTTCAGCCCCGGCTTCGGGTCGTAGCCGCGCAGTTCGCGAATCATGTCGGCCAGGTCTTCGTCGTCGACGCCGCAGATGCGCTTCAGCTGCGGGAAGGCGCCTTTCGCGACGAGGTCGAGATGCGCGATCATCGTCGCCATCGCTGGATCGTAGCGGTCGGCCTCGCGTGCCTGGATCGCGATGCACTCGGCAAGGTCGCGCGCGCCGACGCCCGCCGGATCGAAGCACTGGATGCCCGCGAGCACCTCCTCGATGAGCGCGAGCGGGACGCCGAGTTGCGCGGCCAGCTCGGCGAGGTCGGCGCGCAGATAGCCCGTCTCGTCGATCAGCGCGACGAGCTGGCCCGCGACGATTGCCTCGATCCCGCCGAAACGCTCGCCGACCTGCGCGAGCAGATGGTCGTGGAGCGTCCCCTCATGCTCGGCAAAACTGTCGAAGTCGATGTCTTCGCTCGACCCCGACAGGCCGACACTGTCGCTTGCGCTATCATGGTGAAAGCGCTCCTCGGCGAAATCGACGTCGAGGTCGTCGGCGGTGCCGGAATCGGAGGACAGCGCCTGATCGGTATCGGGGAGCGTCTCGGCGACCGACGGCGCTTCGTCACCCGGCTCGTCCGCCGGGCCATCGCTGTCGGGGGCGCCGGTATCGAGTAGCGGATTGCCCTCGAGCGCCTCGGCCAGATAGGCCTCGAGTTCGAGGTTCGACAGCGCCAGCAGCTTGATCGCCTGCTGAAGCTGCGGCGTCATCACCAGTGATTGCGACTGGCGGAGATCGAGGCGCGGACCCAACGCCATCAGCGGCTATCTGCTCACAAAGAGAAACCCTCGCCGAGGTAGAGGCGGCGCACCTCGGGGTCGGCGACGAGCTCTTCCGGCGAGCCGGCAAGCAGCACCTTGCCGTCATAGATGATGCAGGCGCGGTCGACGAGGTCGAGCGTCTCGCGGACGTTATGATCGGTGATCAGCACACCGATGCCGCGCGTCTTCAAATCGGCGACGAGGTCGCGAATATCGCTGATCGACAAAGGGTCGATCCCGGCGAAGGGTTCGTCGAGCAGCATGATCGACGGATTCGCGGCGAGCGCGCGCGCGATCTCGGCGCGGCGCCGTTCGCCGCCCGAGAGCGCCATCGCTGCCGAATCGCGGAGGCGCGTCAGGCCGAATTCGTCGAGCAGCTCCTCGAGCCGGCGCTCGCGCGATATCTTGTCGGGCTCGCTGAGTTCGAGCACCGCGCCGATATTCTGTTCGACCGTCATGCCACGAAAAATCGAGGTTTCCTGCGGCAGGTAACCGAGGCCGAGGATCGCGCGCCGGTACATCGGCAGCGCGGTGATGTCGGCGCCGTCGAGCATGATGCGCCCGGCATCGGGCTTCACCAGTCCCATGATCGAATAGAAGCAGGTCGTCTTGCCCGCGCCGTTCGGACCGAGCAGGCCGACGACCTCGCCCTTGCCGACCGACAGCGACACGTCGGACAGGACGACGCGCTTGTCATAGCTTTTCGCGATCGAAATGACCGCAAGCCCGTTTCCGGCCGCCGCTTCGTCCTGCACATGCGCCCTGTTCTCGGCGACCCCGTGGTCGCTGTCGGCCGTCAGTGTCGCCGGGGTCGCTTCGTCGTCGGTCATCTACACATCGCTTCCTGATGAGGCATGTGCGGGCGTTACCCGAGGATCGCCGCCGAGGTCAATCTGGCAAGATACTTGCAGGGTGTCGCCCGATGCCTGAAAATGGCCGTTAGTGACCTGCCTGCGGGCCGCGCACGATGCCTGACAGCGCGAGCTGTTCATCGATCGCGGCGAGCAGGCGCGTCAGCGCGGCCTCGTCCTTCGCCTCGGCGCGCGCGACGAGCACATCCTGCGTGTTCGATGCGCGGAGCAGCCACCAGCCGTCATCGGTCAGCACGCGCGCGCCGTCGGTGCGGTCGACGCGGGCTCCCGATTCCGCGAGCCGGTCGAGGACTTCATCCACAATGGCGAACTTGCGGCTCTCGTCGACCTGAAAGCGCATTTCGGGCGTATTGACCATCGGTGCCATATTGCCGCGCAGGGTCGTGACGCTCTCGCCGAGTTTGGTCGCCGCCTCGATCAGCCGCACCGCCGCGTAGGGCGCGTCATCATAGCCGTAATAGCGATCGGCGAAGAAGATGTGCCCGCTCATCTCGCCCGCGAGCGGGCTGCCGGTTTCCTTCATCTTCGCCTTGATCAGGCTGTGGCCGGTTTTCCACATCAAGGGCTTGCCGCCGAGCTCGGCGACGCGGTAGAACAGCGCCTGGCTCGCCTTTACATCGGCGATGACCGTGGCACCGGGCCTGTCTTTCAGCACCGCCGCCGCATAAATCTGGAGCAGCTGGTCGCCCCAGATCACGCGGCCCTCGCCGTCGATCGCGCCGATGCGGTCGCCGTCTCCATCGAAAGCGACACCGAAATCGAGGCTCTTCTCCGCGACGAGCTTGCGTAGATCGGCGAGATTCTTCTCTTCGGTGGGATCGGGATGGTGGTTCGGAAAATGGCCGTCGATGTCGGTGAACAGCAGATGATGCTCGCCCGGAAGGCGCGCGGTGAGTTTCTCGATGACGGTGCCCGCGGCGCCGTTGCCGGCGTCCCAGCCGACACGGAAGGCGCCGCCGGCGAAGCCCTCGACCAGCCGGTCGACATAGGCATCGACGATATCGATGCTCTCCGCCGTGCCTTCGCCCGCGAAGTCGACGGAATCCCAATCGCCCGCGGCGGCCATTTCGCCGATCCGCTGAATGTCGGCGCCGAAGAAGGGGCGCCCCTGAAACACCATCTTGAAACCATTGTAGTCGGGGGGGTTGTGGCTGCCGGTTATCTGTATGCCGCCGTCCACATCCTCGGTTGACGCGGCGTAGTAGAGCATCGGCGTCGGCCCGAGTCCGACGTTCAGTGCGTCGATCCCGGTGGCATTGATCCCGGCGATCAGCGCATCGGCGAGCATCGGCGACGACAGCCGCCCGTCATATCCGACCGCGACCCGTTTGCCTCCGGCGCGGCGGATCAGCGTCGCGAAGCTGCGGCCGATGGCGTCGGCGTCGGCAGCCGAAAGCGTATCGCCGACGACGCCGCGGATGTCATATTCGCGCAGCATCGTCGGGTGGAAGATATGGGTCATCTGGGGCCTCGCTGGGAGAGAAGGATCGTCAGGCGGCGGCGAACAAATCCCCGTCCGGATGCAATCGCTCGCGCGCCGGAAGGTTCAGTCCGCCCATCGCCTCGCGAAGTTCCTGTCGCGCGACGACGTGGCCGATACCCATGCCGCCGAGATGCGCCTTGTCGAGCAGGGTGAGGCCGGCGGGGAAAAGTTCGCGATAGATGACGCGCTCGCCGAGCCCCGGGATGACCCGGAACCCGACGCGACGCGACAGCTGGGTCAGCGCCTCGCCGACACGGCGCATATTGTGCGCATCGACGTGCTGGAGGCGGTTGCGGAGGATGATCCAGTCGATCGTCCGCCCGTCGGTCTTCGCGCGAGTCTTGCGCGTGTCCCATATCAGTTCGGAATAAAAGCTCGGCCGCACGACCTGGAAGGTTTCGGGATCGACCTGTCCGATCAGGTCGAAGTCGATGAAGCTGTCGTTGATCGGCGTCACCAGCGTATCGGCGCTCGTCGCAAGGTGCCGCGCGAAGATGTCGTCGCGGCCCGGCGTGTCGGCGATGATATAGTCGGCATCTTCGGAGAGCCGCGCGACCTGCGCGTCGAGTTCCTCGATCGTCGAGCCGGTGAACACTTCGAATCGCGGGGTCGGCAGCGCGACGTCGCGGCGCTTCGCCGTCTGTTCGCGATTTTCGAGATAGCGGTGGAAGGTGCGCTGCCGCGGATCGAGATCGATGCCCGCGACGCGCCAGCCCTGCGTGGCGAGCGCGACCGCGAAATGCACGGCGCAAGTCGATTTGCCGGTCCCCCCCTTTTCATTGGCGAAGATGATCCGGTGCGGTGCGGGCTTCGTCATGACCGTTGCGATTTTCCTGTTGGCGGCGCATGGCGTCCGCAGGGTTGGTGCATTTGCGCCGCCAATATCGGAGGCCGGGCAAGGGTGCAAATCATCCGTGATATTGCCACGCTTCATCGCGCAGTGGCAGCGCTGAAGCAGGGTGGAAAAAGCGTGGCGCTGATTCCCACCATGGGGGCGCTACACGACGGCCACCTGTCGCTCGTCCGCATGGGACGGCGCGTCGCCGACCACGCGGTGGTGTCGATCTTCGTCAACCCGACCCAGTTCGGCCCCAATGAGGATTTCGCCGCCTATCCGCGCGACGAGGCGCGCGATGCCGCGCTGCTCGCGCAGGAAGGCACAAGTCTGCTTTGGGCGCCTGACGTGGGAACGATGTACCCCGGTGGTCACAGCACGCATATCGAGGTCGCCGAACTGGGCGCCGATTATTGCGGTGCGGCCCGGCCCGGCCATTTCGACGGTGTCGCGACCGTCGTTGCCAAGCTGTTCAACCAGGTGCGGCCCGACATTGCGATCTTTGGCGAAAAAGACTGGCAACAGCTCGCGATCATCCGCCGCATGGCGCGCGATCTCGATTTCGGAATCGACATATTGGGGGCGCCGATCGCGCGCGATACCGACGGCCTCGCGCTGTCTTCGCGCAACGCCTATCTGTCGCCCGAACAGCGCGCGGCGGCCGCCGCCTTTCCGGATGCGCTGAAGATGGCGGCCAAGGCCATAACGAGCGGCGCGGATGTCGCCGAAACGCTTGCCGGGGCGGAGGCCTCCATCATCGAGGGCGGCTTCGACAGCATCGATTATGTCGCGCTGGCCGATGCCGCCAGCCTCGAAAGATTGGACATCTTCCGCTCGCCCGCGCGCCTGTTGGCAGCGGCACGGATCGGAAATACGCGCCTGATCGACAATCTGCCGGTTGGCTGATTAGCGCCAATACTCTCCGATTTCCGGGGTTTTCGAAAGCTATCCACAAAAAGTCGCAGCATTGTTAACGCTTTGTTGACCATAAACCGCAAATTTGGACCCCGAGGCCTCCATGTGGGGTGGAGCCAAAGGGGGTTATCATGGCGAACAGTCTGAAGTCTGCCCAATATCTGATCGAGAGCCGTCTGCTCGACGCCGCACGCGGCGACGCCAATGCCTATTTCGATCTCGGAATTGCTTTTTCGACCGGCACGGGCGGGGTCGATGTCGACCTGATCCAGGCGCATAAATGGTTCAATCTGGCCGCGCTGGGCGGCAATGTCGAAGGCCAGCACTGCCGCGCCGACGTGTCGAGCGAAATGTCACAGGGCGAAATCGCCGAAGCACAGCGCCAGGCACGCGCTTGGCTCGACGAGACGGCACGCCGTCCCGCCGCACGCCGCTTCGCGGCCTAATCCTGCCGCTTGAACGGCGTGTGCCCTTCGAGCCATTCCATCTCTACCGCTTCCGCCTGCCGTTCCTGTTCGAGATAATCGGCAACGGCCCGGCGAAAGCCCGGATCGGCGATGAAATGCGCCGACCATGTCGCAACCGGTCCATAGCCGCGTGCGAGTTTGTGCCCGCCCTGCGCGCCCGCCTCGACGCGCCTCAGCCCGCGTTCGATCGCGATGTCGATCGCGCGATAATAGCATAGCTCGAAATGCAGATAGGGGATCTCGGCGAGGCATCCCCAATAGCGGCCATAAAGCGTATCGGCGCCGAGAAAATGCAGCGCGCCGGCGACGGGCCGCTCTTCGCTGTCATGGGCGATCAGCAGGATGATTTGCTCCGCCATGCGCTCGCCCATCAGGTCGAACGCCGCGCGCGTGAGATACGGATGCCCCCATTTCCGCGCGCCGGTGTCCTGATAGAAGAGCCACATCGCATCCCAATGTTCGGGCCGGATCGCATCGCCCGTCAGTTCCTCGATCCGCAGGCCGTCGACAGCGTGCAGGCGTTCCTTGCGGAGCTGCTTGCGCTTTTGCGAGTTCAGCGTGGCGAGGAAATCGTCGAAGCTGGCGTAGCCCGTGTTCGCGAAATGAAACTGGATATCGCGGCGGACGAGCCAGCCGGCTTCTTCGAACAAGGGCATCTGGTCGGGCGCGACAAAGGTCGCATGTGCCGACGACAATTCATTTTGCCGCACCACCGCCTCGGCGGCGCGGAGCAGCAGCAGCGTATCGTCCTTGCTCTTGGCGAGCAGGCGCGGCCCCGGCACCGGGGTGAAAGGTGCCGCGATCTGCAGCTTCGGATAATAATTGCCTCCGGCCCGCGCCCAGGCGTCGGCCCACGCATGGTCGAAGACATATTCGCCCTGGCTATGCGACTTGAGGTAAGCGGGCGCGGACGCGACCAGCGCACCGCCGGCATCCTCGACGAGCAGCGGCGCCGCCTGCCAGCCGGTCCCCGCCCCCACGCTGCCCGACTCCTCGAGCAGCGACAGGAAGGCATGGCCGACGAATGGATTGCCGCCATCGTGCAGCGCGTCCCACGCCGCTGCATCGATCGCGCCGACGCCGGTGCCGAGCGATATCGTCCGCGCGGGTGGATCGGCTTCGGCCACCGTTATTCTCAGGCGGGCTTCACCGCGACGATCGCGTCGGCCTCGACCGCGGCGCCAAGCGGCAGCACCGCGACGCCGACCGCGGCACGTGCATGGCGGCCCGCTTCGCCGAACAGCGTTTCGAACAGCTCGGACGCGCCATTGGCAACCTTCGCCTGATCGGTGAAGCCGGGGGTGCTGTTGACGAAGACGCCCAGCTTGACGACGCGCTCGACGCGCGACCAGTCACCGCCGAGCGCCTGCCCGATCTGTGCGACGAGCATCAGCGCGACGCGCTGCGCGGCATCCTGACCGCCCGCGACATCGACATCTTCGCCAAGGCGGCCGGTGACGACCTGACCGTTGCGGAACGGCAGCTGGCCGCTGACGTAGAGCAGGCCCCCATGCTCGACGACGGGAACATAGGCTGCGACCGGCGCGGCGGGCTTGGGCAGTTCGAGGCCGAGTTCGGCGATTTTGGCGGCGATATCCATGGGGTGTTCCTTGATCAGACCGGTTCGGGGGCCGGGGCGGGGATGTTTTCGGCAAGGCGCGCCAATATCCAGCGCTGAGCCTCTTTCCAATCGTCGATTCGCGCGTGGGCATAAGGCGACGGCGCGATCTTGCCGGCAATCGCGGGCTCGCCGACGAGGTGGAGCCGCCACACATCGGGTGCTTCGTGCGCGACCGACTGATGATGGCCGGCGAGATCGTCGATGAAGACCGCGACCGAAGGCTGATATTCTTCGATCAGGCGACGCACGGGTTCGCCCTTGCCGCCGCGGCTGCCGATCACCGGCGCGTGGAAGTCGTGCAGCGCGAGCTGTTCGATCCGCGCCTGCTGATGTTCGGGGCCGACGTTGGTGAGGACGACGATATCGGCCTCGGCACCGATCGCCGCCATCGCGGCGAGCGCGCCGGCTATCGGATATTGCCGCGTCATTTCCTTGCGGAAAAAGCCATCGAGCAAAGGCCATACCTCGGCCGCGTCGAGCGGCGTGCCGCATTCCTTGCGCTTCAGCGCATTCGCGAAACTTGCATCCTCAATGCGGAAAATCACGCCATGCTCGGCGTCTACCCACTCGGCGAAGGGCACGACCATGTGCATCAGCACCTCGTCGCAATCGGTGATGACGAGCGGGCGGGTCATGCAATCGTTCCTTCAAGCCGATGGGCGGCGGCGGCAATGCCGGCGGGTGGCACCTGCAACGCATCGGCGCAGGCGACAAGATCGTTTTCGTGGGCAGTGAGGAAGGAGAGGATCGCCGCAAGCGTCGCCTGCTCGCCGAGCGAGGCACGCAGTTCGTCGGGCGCGAGGCCGGTGAGCCCGAGCAGCCGTTCGGCGCGCGGCTCGTCGCTCAAAATCCAGCCGAGCGCGCGGAGTGCCAGCGCCACGTCGTCGTCGTGCACGAATCGATTTCCCTTCGCCGCGATACAATTGTGTCATGCGGCCGATTCGCCTAAACGGGCCGCGCACGCAAGGTGGGGAACATAAGTAACATGGGCAAGACCATCCTGGTCGTCGAAGATAACGAGCTCAACCTTCGCCTCTTCTGCGACCTGCTCAACGCCCATGGCTATAGCGCGCATCCGGTGCGCGACGGGCGCGACGCGCTGGCTAAAGCGCGCGAAGTGTCGCCCGATCTGATCATCATGGACATCCAGCTGCCGCACGTCAGCGGGCTCGAACTGATCGGGCAGATGAAGGCCGACCTGACGCTGCGCGCGGTGCCGATCATGGCGGTTACCGCCTATGCGGGCAAGGGCGACGAGGAACAGATCCGCGCCGCCGGAGCCGAAGCCTATGTCTCGAAGCCGATTTCGGTGATCAAATTCATCGAAAGCGTCGGGGTATTTGCCTAGGGTCAGGACCCTGGGCGCCGTTACGCCCGTCGGCTGGTCGTCCGGCTCCACGGCGCGGCATAGTGGATTTCCACCGCAGCGGCCGATGCCGCGATCACGGCACTCCACAGGCGCCCGAGCGGGCTTGCATCGCGAATACGGGTCATCTTGAGCCTCCTGCTGCCGCACCGTTGGGGAGAATAGGCCGGCTGGCCCGTTGGTGCGGATGGGCGTTTCTACCGTCGCTACGGCAGCGATTGGCGCTAAAATTCGCCGTGTGATCGACTAATTTTCGCGTTATTGTAGCAAGTATGCGAAAAATGATCGATCTCGACGATTTCGACCGGCGGCTTCTCGAACTGGTACGCGAGAACAATCTGGAGCCGGCGCGGATTCTCGCCGAAAAAGTCGGGCTGTCGCTGTCGGCCGTGCTTCGGCGCCTGCGCCGGTTGCGCGACGAAGGCGTGATCGTCGCCGATATCGCGGTGGTCGACCCGGCGCTCACCGGCTCGGCGCTCACGATGCACGTGCTGGTTCAGATGCAGCAGGCGGGCCCGCAGACGATGGACAATTTCGCGCGCGAAATTGTCCGCCATCGCGAAATCACCGGTGCGTGGGACGTGACCGGCGACGATGATTTCCTGCTGAAGATCCAGGTCGGATCGATGGAGGAATATGATGCCTTCACGCGCCGCGCGCTGGGTGAAGACAAGGGTGTCCATTCGTTCAAGACCCTGATCGCGATCCGCAGCATCATCGAAAATGACGTGGCCCGGCGTCCGCTACGCGATTTCTGATCCGGGATGAGGGAAGGGCGATCGGTCAGTCGCCGCCCAAGGACGCCGTTTCTTGGAAAAAAGAGGGCGACCGCATCGCTGCGGCCGCCCCAGTCGTCAGGATGACGGAAAATCTACGGCGCGCTGGCGACCTCGGGCAGGGCGGGGTTGAAGCCCGGCGGGTTGACGCCGCCGTCGGCGATGAACTGGTCGAGCCGCGCTTCGAGCACGGGGAGCGGCACCGAACCCAGTGCGAGAATCGCATCGTGGAAATGCCGCTGGTCGAACTTGTCGCCCAGCGCGGCTTCGGCCTCGGCGCGCTTGCGGCGGATCAGCATTTCGCCGAGCTTGTAGGCGAGCGCCTGTCCCGGCCATGCGATATAGCGGTCGATCTCGGTCGTGATTTCATGCTCGGACAGTGCGGTGTTGCCGCGCAGATAGTCCTGCGCCTGCTGCCGGCTCCAGCCATAATGGTGGATGCCGGTGTCGATCACCAGCCGCGACGCGCGCCACATCTCGTAGGAAAGGCGGCCGAAATCCTCGTACGGCGTTTCGTACATGCCCAGCTTGCTGCCCATCCATTCCCAATAGAGCGCCCAGCCCTCGCCATAGCCCGAAAAGCCGGTGCCGCGGCGGAACGCCGGGCGGCGCGTCGCCTCCTGCGCCACCGCCGACTGGAAGCTGTGCCCCGGGTTGCATTCATGGATGGTGAGTGCGGTGAGCGTGTAGAGCGGCCGTGACGGCAGATCATAGGTGTTCATCAGGCAGCTTTCGAGCCCGCCGCGCCCGCCGGTATAAATCGGCGCCAGCGCCGGCGGCACCGGCAGGATCGCAAAGCGCCGCCGCGGCAGGAAGCCGATCGTCTCGGGCAGCTTCGCGTCCATCCGCTTCGCGACATAGGATGATTTGGCGAGCAGTTCGTACGCCGTCTTCGGATAGAATTGCGGGTCAGTGCGCAGGAACTTCAGGAACGCCGGCATGTCGCCCTTGAACCCCGTGCTGGCTTTCACCTGTTCCATCTCGGCCTTGATCCGCGCGACTTCCTTGAGCCCCATCTGGTGGATCTGTTCGGCGGTCAGGTCGAGCGTCGTGAAGCCCTTGATCTGTGCCTGATAGAAGGCGGGGCCATCGGGCTCTTTTTCGGCCGCGAGCGTGGTGCGCGCCTTCTTCATATAATCGTCGCGGATGAAGGCGTAGAGCTTGGCATAGGCGGGGGCGACCGTCTCGCGGATCACCTTCTCGCCCTCGGCGCGCAGCGCCGCCTGTTCAGCGGCGGGGATCGTCGAGGGCATTTCCTTGAACGCGTCGTAGAAGCTGTTGGTCTGGTCGGCGGGCAGGTACGGCTTGATCGTCACGTCGCGGCCCTGCACCGCAATCTGCGGCACGCTGAAACCGCGCGCGAGACCCGCGCGCATATTGGCGGTCTGCTCGTCGAAGAAGCGCGGAATGTCGCGCATGCGGGCGATGTAGTTGCGATACGCCTGCGCGGTCGCGAAGCCGCCGCTGCGCGGATTGAGCCCCGACCAGAAGAAGGTGTCGGCGTTGAACGGCGCTTCATAGACCTTGTATTTGATGTCGTTCGCCATCGTTTCGATCGACTGGCGGAAAACCGCGGCGTTGACCTTTTCCTCGGGCGAAAGCTGGTCGACCGGGATCGCATCGAGCTCGGCGAGTGCCTTGGTCCAGTAATCGAGCCGCGCCTTCTGGGTTGCAGCGTCGACCTTGGGCAGGTGCGTCGGGCCGTCGCCGCCGCGTCCGGTGCGCAGTCCCTGCTGCTGGCGCCAGTCCCATTCACGCTCGTACAGCGCCTTCAATCGCGCATCCGCGCTACCCGTCGCAGGCACCTGTGCGATCGCCGCCTGCGCGGCAAAGGCCGCCAGCGCCAGCGCGGCCGTGCGCGTCACCGAAACTCCGTTCATTGTCTTCTCCCTCTGCCCGTCCGGATCAGTTCGCGGCCCCTGCATTTTCAATTACCATCGGCCCTGACGGCAGACCGCGCTCGGCCTTCGATTTCGCCACCATGTCACGGATTTCGGCGCGCAGTTTTGCCGCGTCGTAGATGATGCCGTCCTTCACGGTGTAAGCGATGCCGCCGACGCGCTCGACCTTGCCCGTTGCGTCGTTCAGCTTCACCGTGCCGGTGCCGAAGAGCAGCTTCAAATTTGCGAGCGGATTCCCTTTGACGATCACTAGGTCGGCCTTGCGACCGACGCGGATCGTGCCGACCTGATCGTCGTGACCGAGCAGCCGGGCGCCTTCCTGCGTCGCGGCGTGGATCACCTCGAGCGAGCTGAAACCTGCCTCGCGCATCAGTTCCATCTCCTGGATGTAGCCGAAGCCATAAAGGTTGTAGATATAGCCGGCGTCGCTGCCGATGGTCACGCGGCCGCCGCGGTTCTTGTAGTCGTTCACGAAGCGCATCCAGCGCCGGTAATTGTCCTTCCACGCCATTTCATGCTCGGTGGTCCAGTCGAACCAGTAAGCGCCGTGGTTGACGCGGCTGGGGCGGTAATAGTCCCACAGCGCCGGCATCGTATATTCATCGTGCCAGCTCGCGCGACTCATGCGCATGAAATCGCGGCTTGTGAGATAAGCGGTGAAGGTCGGGTCGAGGACGAACTTGCGCTCGAGCAGCGTGTCCATCACCTTGTTCCACGCGTCGGATCCGGGCTCGGCGGTTTGCGCCCACAGCCGTCCTGCCTCGCCGAAGCGCATTTGCTCGTCATTGTTGATGAAGTCGGTCGGGAAGGACTGGACGCGCTTGTCGGTGAACATCGCCTCGGGCAATCCGTACCAATGCTCCATGCTTTCGAGGCCCGCCTCTGACGTGTTCAGGACATTGGCGTAGGCGACGAGCTGCTGCGCGTGGTGCATCGTGCTGTGAAGCCCCAGCTTTTTCGTCTCGTCGATCGCGGCGTAGAGGACATCCTCGGGTGCCCCGCCGATGAACTTGATACCGTCGGCGCCGCGCTTCTTTGCTTCTTGAATGACCGCGCGCGCAGTGGCGGCGTCGTTCACCGGGCCGCGGATCTGGTGGAACATCGGATAGATGTCGATACGCGGTGCGATGATCTCGTTGCGTTCGCTGCGCTTCTTGATGTCGACCAGCCATTCGATCGGATGTCCGCTGCCAAGGTCGCGGACCGAGGTGATGCCGTGCGCCATCCACAGCTTCAGAATATAGTCCGACGGCACCTTCTGCGAATCGCTGAGCGAATGGAGATGGACGTGCGCGTCGACGAAACCCGGCATGACGGTATAGCCGGTCAGGTCGATGTCATGATCGCCCGGCGCGGCGCGCGCGGCGGGATCGATCGCGCCGGGGGCGCCGATCGACTTGATCTGCGCGATGCGGTCGTTCTCGATCACTATATCGAACGGGCCCTGCGCAGGCGCGCCGGTGCCGTCGATCATCGTGACGTTGCGCAGCACGACGCGATTGAACGGGCCGATGCCCTCGGTGCGGGCGGGGATGGGGTCGGCGACCGCTGGCCCG
>NZ_DATMST010000055.1:0-2270 GCF_035565275.1 Sphingopyxis sp. | reverse complement strand
GCCTTGACGCTCGCACCCGCATCGGCTTCGCCGCCGGACGCGGCACCGGCGGCCTGCTTGCGGCCGAGCGCGGCGACAGCGGTCATACCATGCTTGTCGGCGACGCCGCCCACGAGGGGCTTGGCTTCGCCGCCAGTCCGGGTTTTGGCATGTTGATCCGGAATAATATTACCCATAATCAATATGTTAATGTCTATATAGAAAGCGGTCGAGTCTCGGGCTCGCGCTGGCAGGACGACCCCCTCCTCCGTTACCGCCCGGGCCAGGACAGTCGCTACCAGCGCGCTGGCGCCGCGTGGGACGCGCGCTTCGGCCCCGTCCGCACTGCGCTCGGCGCCAGCTGGCTGCGCGAATCGGACAGCCTCCTCGGCGCGCGCCTTGGCCCCGTGTTCGGTGCCGGCGGCGCGACCAGCCTTGTCGGCGATGCCAGCTTCATCCTCGATATGCGCGACGACTGGCAAATTGCCGGTGCCTGGCGCCAGATGTGGACGCGTCCCGATGCGCGCGGCCTTGTCGCAGGCGGCGCGCTTTGGTCGACCGCCTTCTCGTTCGACGTCGCCAAGGCCAATCTGGCGCAAGCAGGCGACCGCGCCGCGCTCCGTTTCGCCCAGCCCTTGCGCGTCGCGCGCGGCGGAATCGACCTGCTGCTCCCCGTCGCGCACGACTATACCAGCGGCCGCACCGACTTCGGCAGCCGTACCTATAATCTCGCGCCGACCGGCCGCGAACTGGTGGTCGAGGCAAGTTATGCGCTGGCGCTTTTCGGGGGCGACCTGATCGCCAATACATGGTGGCGGAAGGACCCCGGTCATATCGCCGCCATGCCCGACGATCAGGGCGCGGCGCTCCGCTTTACGATGGGCTTCTGATCGGCTTTAACGCTCCCCAAAGTCAAAACAGGGGATGCCAGAATGAAGCCGATTCATATTCTTCCGCTCGCATTGATCGGTGCGGCGCTCGCCTCGCCGCTCGCGGCACAGGCGCCCGCGCGCACGATCATCCACGCCGGTCAGTTGCTCGTCGAAGCCGGCAAGCCCGCACGCGGTGCTTCGACGATCATCGTCGAGGACGGCAAGATCGTCAGCATCGGCGATGGCTATCAGCCTGCCGAACCCGGCGCGACGGTCGTCGATCTCAGGGACAAATATGTCCTTCCCGGCCTCATCGACAGCCATGTCCACCTGACCAGCGACGCAGGCGGCCTCGCCGGGCAGCTCGAGGAAATGACGCTCAGCCCTGCGGCACAGGCCTTCAATGCCGAGGTCAACGGCATGAAGACGCTGCGCGCGGGGTTCACCACCGTGCGCAACCTAGGCGACGGAGACGGCGCAACCCTCGCGCTCAGGGATGCGATCCTCGCGGGCAAGGTGCAGGGGCCGCGCATCGTCGATGCGGGCGCCAGCATCTCGGGCAGCGCAGGGCATATGGACGGCTCGCTCGGCTATCGCGACGAACTCCGCCCCTTCTTCGCTGGCGCGGGTAACACATGCAACGGCGCCGACGACTGCCGCCGCGCGGTACGGCTCCAGATCGGGCGCGGCGCCGACGTGATCAAATTTGCTTCGACCGGCGGGGTCAACAGCCGCATCGGTGCTGGTCTCGGCAAGCAGATGTTCGACGACGAGGCGCAGGCGATCGTCGACACCGCGCATATGTTCGGGAAGAAGGTCGCGGTGCACGCGCACGGGGCCGACGGCATCCGGCTCGCGCTCGCGGCGGGGGTCGATTCGGTCGAGCATGGCACGATTCTCGACGATGCGACGATCGCCGCGTGGGCGAAGTCGAAGGCCTATTATGTGCCCACATTGTCGACGGTGAACGGTTACAAGGAACGGATCGCCGCCAATCCCGACGCCTACGAACCCGACGTGCTCGCCAAGATCCGGTGGCGGATTTCGATCACCGGCAAGAGCCTCGAGGCACTCGTCCCGCGCGGTGTGCGCATCGCGTTCGGTACCGACGCCGGCGTGTCGAAGCACGGCCGCAACGGCGACGAGTTCGAACTGATGGTCCAGAACGGCATGACCCCGGTCGAAGCCCTCAAGGCCGCGACGGTCAACGCCGCCGACCTGCTTGGCCTTTCGAATGAGATCGGCACGATCGCGCCGGGCAAGAGCGCCGACATCATCGCGGTCGCGAGCGATCCGGTCGCCGACGTGCGCGTGCTCAAGAAGGTCGATTTCGTGATGGCGCGCGGGACGGTGGTCGACTGATCAGAGCGCGCCGCGCAGCGCCAGCCAGCGTTCGCGCTTCGCCGCGAAGCCGATCGT
>NZ_DATMST010000054.1:0-40067 GCF_035565275.1 Sphingopyxis sp. | reverse complement strand
ATCCGCTAAGGCCGCGCCGGGTCAGGATGGCCCCGCACAGCAGGACATTGTCATGGCAAATGTTACCGTCATCGGGTCGCAATGGGGCGACGAGGGCAAGGGCAAGATCGTCGACTGGCTCGCCAGCCGCGCCGACGCCGTCGTCCGGTTCCAGGGCGGTCACAATGCCGGCCATACGCTCGTCGTCGGCGAGCAGGTCTACAAGCTGTCGCTGCTGCCGTCGGGTATCGTCACCGGCACGCTCTCGATCATCGGCAACGGCGTCGTTCTCGACCCGTGGGCGCTGCGCGACGAGATCGCCAAGCTGCGCGGCCAGGGCGTCGCCATCAATCCCGAGAATTTTGCGATCGCCGACAATTGCGCGCTGATCCTGCCCTTTCACCGCGACCTCGATGCGCTGCGCGAAACCGCCGCGGGCGCGGGCAAGATCGGCACGACCGGCCGCGGCATCGGCCCCGCCTATGAGGACAAGGTCGGCCGCCGCGCGATCCGCGTCTGCGACCTCGCGCACCTCGACAAGCTCGACCCGCAGATCGACCGCCTGACGGCGCATCACGACGCGCTGCGCGCGGGCTTTGGCGAGCCGCCGATCGACCGCGATCGGCTGAAGGCCGACCTTGCGGAGATCGCCGACTATGTGCTCGAATATGCGCAGCCGGTGTGGAAGCGCCTGAAGAAGGTCCGCAAGGCCGGCGCGCGCATCCTGTTCGAAGGCGCGCAAGGCGTGCTGCTCGACGTCGATCACGGCACCTATCCCTTTGTCACCAGCTCGAACACCGTCAGCGGCACCGCTGCCAGCGGATCGGGCCTCGGCCCCTCTGCCGTTGGCTTCGTACTCGGCATCGCCAAGGCCTATACGACGCGCGTGGGCAGCGGCCCCTTCCCGACCGAGCTCGAAGACGAGATCGGCCAGCGGCTCGGCGAGCGCGGGCATGAATTCGGCACCGTCACCGGGCGCAAGCGCCGCTGCGGCTGGTTCGACGCGGTTCTGGTACGCCAGAGCTGTGCGGTGTCGGGCGTCACCGGTATCGCGCTGACCAAGCTCGACGTACTCGACGGTTTTGACACGATCCGTATCTGCACCGGATACCGGCTGCGCGGAAAGATCCTCGACTATTTCCCGGCGCATGCAGCCGATCAGGCCGAGGTTGAGCCGATCTATGAGGAAATGGACGGCTGGCACGAAACGACCGCGGGCGCGCGCAGCTATGCCGACCTGCCCGCGCAGGCGATCAAATATGTCCAGCGCGTGCAGGAATTGATCGAAACCCCGATCGCGCTCGTGTCGACAAGCCCCGAGCGCGAGGATACGATCCTGATCCGCGACCCGTTCAGCGACTGACGCCGGCTGCGGCGACGTCGCGGATTGCCGCGACGAAGCCCGCAGGGTCATCTTCCTGGATAAAATGGCCGCCTTTCAACGTGCGGTGCGCGATGTCGCGCGCACCGGGTACGCGTGCAGTAAACAGCGCATCGCCGCCGCGCGTGATCGGATCGCCGTCGGAAAAGCAGCAGAGGAACGGCTTGTCGCACGCCTCGAGCGCCCCCCATGCGCGCTTCTGGTCGGGCACCGCGACATTGTCGCCGAGCGGGACGAACGACGGATAGACGCGCGCCGCGACCTTCGAGGCGCGGGTCGGAAAGGGCGCGTCATAGGCCGCGATCTCCGCAGCACTCAATTCGCGCTTGGCGCCGGCCTTGACGATTCTGCCGATCGGAAAGACCGGGCTGTAGCGCGAGAAAGCGCGCCAGATCGCGAACGCTCGCGGCGCGGGCTGGCCTTCGGGCAGCCCGCCGTTCGACAGCGCGACCCCGGCGAACCGTTCGGGCATTTCCGCGACAAGGCGTAGCCCGATGAGGGACCCCCAATCCTGACAGGCGAGGATCATGTTCCGAAGATCGAGGGCCTCGATCCACTGCCGCATCCACGCAACCTGCGCCGCATAGCTGTATGCGCCGCGAACGAGCGGCTTGTCCGAGCGCCCGAAACCGATCAGGTCGGGCGCGACGACGCGAAAGCCCGACACCGTCGCGGGGCCGATCATGTGGCGATAGAGATACGACCAGGTCGGCTCGCCATGCAGCATCAGCACCGGCTGTGCGTCGGATGCACCCTCGTCGACGTAATGGACGCGAAGACCGCCCCCGATCTCCAGATATTTCGGGGCATAGGGCCAATCGGGCAGCGCCTCGAAGCGCGCATCGGGCGTGCGATAAATGGTCATGAGGTCGATCCCCCGGACATCACCTTAACCGGCAGCGACGCGCTGGCAACCACTTGCCGCGCGCCTTCGAACGCCTAGGATAGCGGCCATGCGAAGCCTCGTCGGCCTGACCCTGTTTTTCCTGACCGCGTGCGACGCAGCGAGCTCGCAGCTCGCGCTGCCCCCGGGCACCGCGGTCGACCGGCTGCTCGTCGACAAGAGCGACCGCGTGCTGATCGCCTATGCCGGCAACCGCGAGATCGTTCGCTATTCGAACATCCGGTTCGGCGACGCGCCGGCGGGGCACAAACAGTTCGAGGGCGACGAGCGCACGCCCGAGGGGCGATATACGGTCAATGGCCGCAACCCGAAGAGCGCCTATCATCTTTCGCTGCGCATATCATATCCGAACGCCGCCGACCGCGCCTATGCCAAGGCGAAGGGCCGGTCGCCCGGCGGCGACATCTTTATCCACGGCCAGCCCAACGCCTGGCCCGGCCCGCCGATCACGCGCGACTGGACCGACGGCTGTATCGCGCTATCCAATGCCGAAATAAAGCAGCTGTGGGAAATCGTTCCCGACGGCACCCCGATCACTATCCGCCCCTGAGGAACCTTCATGCCGCGCCGCGTCCTCGTTTTCTATGGCAGCTATCGCCGCGATCGCCAAGGTATCAAGCTTGCCCGCTGGATCGTCGATGCGATCGTTGCGCGCGGCGACACGGCCGAATTGATCGACGCGAAGGCCGTGGGCCTGCCGATGCTCGATCGCATGTACAAGGAATATCCCGAAGGCGAGGCGCCGGCGGCGATGGAGGAACTCGCTGGCAAAATTCGCGCTGCCGACGGCTTCGTCTTCGTCACGGGCGAATATAATTGGGGGCCACAACCGGGGCTGAAGAATCTGACCGACCATTATCTGGAGGAATGGTTCTGGCGACCCGCCGCGATCGCCTGCTACTCGGCCGGTCCCTGGTCGGGGGTGCGCGCGATGATGGGCTGGCGCGACACGCTGGGGGAAATGGGGATGGCGGTCACTTCGTCGATCCTGCCCGTCGGCCGGATCGGCGGCGCATTCGACGCCGACGGCAAGCCCGCGGGCGAGGATGGCGCGCGGCTCGTCAAAAGCTTTCCACGCTTTGCGGACGACCTGAACTGGTGGATCGATGCTGCAATGGCGCAGCGCGCGAAACAGCCCCCGCCCTACTAACCCGACTTCAGTTCGGCCTTCAGCCGCAGGCTCGCACGCCAGAAGAAGAAAGCCGGGATCAGCCCGAGCCATGCCGCGCCATAGAGGACGTAGCGCACGCTTTCCTGCCCGTAGGTCGGCGCCAGCGCATCCGAAAGCACGCCGAACAGAAACGGCCCGAAACCCAGCCCGATCAGATTCTGGCCGAACAGCATGATCGAGGCCGCGACGGCGCGCGCCTGCGGCCGCACCAGCCCCTGCACACAACCATAGGCGGGCCCGTAATAGGCCGAGTTGAGGATCGTCGGCACGATCAGCAGCGCGACCGCGACCATCCAGTTTTCCATATAATAGCCGAGGAAGAGCACCGGCGCCGCGATCGCCATGCCATAGGCGGGCAGGGTCAGGATGTGCTTCTTGTCGCGCGGCCCGAACTTGTCTGCGACCTTGCCACCAAGCCAGGTGCCGAACACTCCCGCGAGCCCCAGCACGACCGCCATCGACAGCCCCGCTTCGGTGGTCGACAGCCCGTGGCTGCGGATGAAAAAGCTGATCGTCCACAGCGCCTTGCCATAGCCAAGGAAGGCAACGACCGACGACGCGATCAATATATAGACGAAGGCGCGCGACGAGAAGATTTCGCGCATCGCCTCGCCGGTGGACAAGGGTGTCACGCCGGCAGCACTCGCCGCCACTTCGGCGCTGCGGCTGTGCCGCGGTTCGCGCATTACAAACAATACGATGAGCGCGAGGAGGAGCCCCGGCGCGCCGACCAGCATCAGCGCGATGCGCCAGCCGTAAAGATCATTGACGATCCCGCCGATGATCAGCCCGAGCAGCGATCCGATCGGCACCCCGAGGCCATAGAAAGCGATCGCCGACGAGCGCTTCTCGGGCGCAACGCTGTCCGAAATCAGCGAATGCGCCGCCGGGGTACATCCCGCCTCGCCGATTCCGACGCCGATGCGCGCGAAGAGCAGCTGGACGAAATTCTGCGCGAGCCCGCACACCGCGGTCATCGCCGACCAAATCGCGAGCGCAAGCGAGATCAGGCGAACGCGGTTCGTCCCTTCCTTGTCGGCATAACGCGCGATCGGGATGCCAAGCAGCGCATAGAAGACCGCAAAGGCCGGACCGGCAAGCAGGCCGAGCTGGGTATCCGAAAGCCCGAGGTCGGCCTTGATCGGTTCGGCGAGGATATTGACGATCTGCCGGTCGAGGAAATTGAAGATATAGACGATCAGCAGAATCCACAGCATCGTCCGCGTCTGCGCGGAAACGCCGGTACCCGGTGAGGCGATACCCTGCGACAAGGCAGCTTTATCGGTCATTATTATCTCCCGCCGCCATGGGAGCAGACGAGAGGGAGTGGTGTCAACGCCGTTGGAGCGCGCCGAGAAAGCGCAGGCGCCAATGCCGCTACGGCTGCCGCCGTGCAGGTCGGGCAAAAAAAAATGAACGGACCGGATTCAGCGTCGGTCGCGCCGGCGTTTCCAGTCCATTTCTTCCAGTTCGAGCAACTCCATCGGCACGTGGATCGCGCGCACCGCGAGCCGCACCTCGACGAGAAACAGGATCAGCGAGACGAGCAACAGCAGCATGGCCACCGCAAAGGCCCACGACGCCGCAACCCCCAGATTTATACCGGTAAAGGCCTGGGTGAACAGCAGCGCGACCAGCAGGCAGACGACGATCCCGCACGCCACGGCGGAGAGGATCGAATTGTTGATGATCCCCATCCTTCGGTCGGCGATGCGCAGTTCGGCGACGATGCGTTCGTGCTCGACACCTTCGGTCTCGGCCCAGCGCTCGATCAGGTTGCGCGAGCGGTCGACGACCCGCGCGAGCCGCCCGGCGATGACATTGAGCAGGCTGCCGGTCGCAACCAGCAGGAACACCGGCGTGACCGACAGCTGGATCGTCTGCGCAATCGCGCCGGCGTCAAGATCCATCATCCCCCGCCCGCGGCAACCGATGGCGTGTTCACGCCGTGCATGGCCAGGAATTTGCGGACGTTGCGCGCGGCCTGACGGATGCGTTGCTCATTTTCGACCATCGCGATGCGGACATAGCCTTCGCCGTCCTCGCCGTAGCCGACGCCCGGCGCGACCGCGACTTTCGCGTGGGTGAGCAGCTGCTTCGAAAATTCGAGGCTGCCCATCTCTTTCAGCGCGGGGGGTAGCGGTGCCCAGGCGAACATCGACGCCTTGGGGCTCGGAATGTCCCACCCGGCGCGCGCGAAGCTTTCGACCATCACGTCGCGGCG
The DNA here is from genome assembly GCF_035565275.1 of Sphingopyxis sp. Classification (GTDB taxonomy): domain Bacteria; phylum Pseudomonadota; class Alphaproteobacteria; order Sphingomonadales; family Sphingomonadaceae; genus Sphingopyxis. The sequence goes on along the minus strand of NZ_DATMST010000054.1, from coordinate 34,408 downwards.
CTTCTGATACAGCTCGCGGTTCTTCGCGACGATATCCTGCGGGCCGTTCAATGCCGCGCACGCCGCCGCCTGAATCGGGGTGAAGGCGCCATAATCGAGGTAGGATTTCACGCGCGTCATCGCCGCGATCAGGCGCTTGTTGCCCACCGCAAAGCCCATGCGCCACCCCGCCATCGAATAGGTTTTCGACATCGAAGTGAATTCGATCGCGACATCCTTCGCGCCCGGCACCTGCAGGATAGAAGGGGTCGGATTGCCGTCGTAATAAAGCTCCGAATAGGCAAGGTCGCTGAGAACCCAGACCTTGTTCTCCTTCGCCCACGCGACGAGGCGTTCATAGAAGGCGAGATCGACCGCTTCTGCCGTCGGGTTCGACGGGTAATTGACGACAAGGATCGACGGGCGCGGAACGGTGAAGGCCATCGCGCGGTCGAGCGCGCGCCAGTAATTCTCGTCCGGCGTCGTCGGCACGCTGCGGATCGTCGCCCCCGCGATGATGAAACCGAAGGTATGGATCGGATAGCTGGGGTTCGGCGCGAGCACGACGTCGCCGGGGCCGGTGATCGCGGTCGCAAGGCTCGCAAGTCCTTCTTTCGATCCCATCGTCACGACGACTTCGGTTTCGGGGTCGAGCTCGACGTTAAAGCGGCGCGCATAATAATTGGCCTGCGCGCGGCGGAGTCCCGGGATGCCCTTCGACTGCGAATAACCGTGAGCATCGGGCTTCATCGCGACTTCGCAAAGCTTCTCGATCACATGCGCGGGCGGCGGCAGGTCGGGGTTGCCCATCCCCAGGTCAATGATGTCCTCTCCCGCGGCGCGGGCGGCCGCACGCATCGCATTGACTTCAGCGATGACATAGGGCGGCAGGCGCTTGATGCGATAGAATTCATCTTCGGACATGGGAAACTAGAACAACTCCTTTGCGTTAGGTTGATTGACGCGCGCGGCAATCTCGCCAGCCGCATCGCGGCTTGTTATAGGCAATATATCCGCACTGACCAGCAGGAACGAGCATGAGCGATACGGGCAAGAACGACACGACCGAAACGCCGAATCCCTTCATGCCATCACCTGACGACATGCAGCATTGGGCCAGCGTCATCGGCCGCGCGCAGCAGATGATGCTCGAATATGCACTCGGTCAGGCGAACGAGGGCAACAGCGCCGCCGCCGGACTGTTCGACCCCGCCAGCTGGATGCAGAATCCGGCGACGCAGACGTGGGCCGAACAATCGTCGAGGCTTTGGGAACAGGGGATCGCCTTCTGGTCGTCGCTTGCCACGCTCAATCCCGCGGTCGCGCCCGAAGTCCCGGGCGAAGCACCGAAGGACCGGCGTTTCACCGACCCGGACTGGGCGGCCAATCCGGTCTTCGCGATGATCCGCCAGACCTATGGGATGCTGTCCGAACAGATGCTGGCGACCACGCGCCAGATGGAGGGGCTCAACCCCGGCGCGCGCGCGAAAATGGAGTTTGCCGCAAAGAATATCGCCGACGCACTAGCCCCGACCAACCTGGCGCTCACCAATCCCGAGGTGATCAAGCGCGCGGTCGAAACGCGCGGCGAAAGCCTGCTCAAAGGCCTTCGGCACATGCTGAGCGACCTGTCGCGCGGGCAACTCTCGCATGTCGATCCGGACGCGTTCGAGGTCGGGGTCAATATCGCGACGACGCCGGGCAAGGTGATCCACGAAACCGGCCTTTACCAGCTCATCCAGTACACGCCGACGACGAAGGACGTGCTGGCCGTCCCGCTGCTCATCTTTCCACCATGGATCAACCGCTTCTATATCCTCGACCTCAACCCTGCGAAAAGCTTCGTCGCTTGGGCGGTCGAACAGGGTCTCAGCGTATTCATGGTGTCGTGGAAATCAGCCGACGCGTCGATGAGCGAGGTGGTCTGGGACGATTATATCGCGGCGCAGGTCGATGCGATCGACACGGTGCGCGATCTGCTCACCGTTCCGGCGGTGCACACGATCGGCTATTGCGTCGCGGGCACCACGCTCGCCGCAACGCTAGCGATGCTGTCGGCGCGCGGCGAGGCCGACAAGGTGAAATCTGTGACCTTTTTCACCGCCCAAGTCGATTTCGAGCATGCGGGCGACCTCAAGATGTTCGTCGACGACAGCTATCTGGCTTTACTGCAGCAACTGTCGGCGCCCGGCTTTCTCGACGGGCGCTATATGGCGGCGACCTTCAACAGTTTGCGCGGCCGCGACCTGATCTGGAACTATGTCGTCAGCAATTACCTGCTCGGTAACGACTATCCGCCCTTCGACCTTCTCTACTGGAATGGCGACGTCACCAACCTGCCTGCGAAATGGCACCGGCAATATCTTGTCGACCTGTACCGCGACAATCGCATGGTCATTCCGGGCAGCCTGTCGGTGATGGGAACGCCGATCGACCTCCGGAAGATCGGGACGCCTGCCTATATTCAGGCGGGTCGCGAGGATCATATCGCCCCGCTCGCCAGCGTGTGGCGACTGATGGATCACCTGTCAGGCCCAAAGACCTTCGTGCTCGCGGGATCGGGCCATATCGCGGGAGTCGTCAATCCGCCCGCCGCCGGAAAGTATCAATATTGGACCGGCGACAGCAAGGCCGCGACGCTCGACGATTTCATTGCGGACGCCAGCGAGACCAAGGGTAGCTGGTGGCCGCACTGGATCGGCTGGATTTCGGCGCAGGATGGCGCGAAGGTGCCCGTAAAAGGCGCTCGAATTCCCGGAAAAGGTTCAAAAAAAGTGATCGAGGACGCCCCCGGCCGTTACGTCAAACAGCGGTAATATCTGGGGAATATACCGCCCTTGGGCCGGCGTTTTCAAAATTTTGTGCAGTGCACAAAAAATATTCTTGAAATTGCCGATCCACTCCTATATTGTGCACTGCAACATAAAGGAGTTGTCCCGATGGCTACCAAGATGGATAGTGCCGAAAAGGCTTTCGAAGCCGCGACGCTGGAAACCCCCGCCAAGCCGGCGGCGGCTCCTGCGGCCCCGGTTGTTGCCGCTCCGGCGGCCGAAAAGACTGCGGAGCCCGTGAAGACCAAGACCGTCACGGCGAAGGCCAAACCGGTCCAAAAGAAAGCCGCAAAGCCGGCAGCGAAGAAGGCCGCTCCCAAGAAGGCGGCTGCAAAGACCATTGCCCCCACGACCAAGGTCGCGCCGAAGCCGGTCGCTGCCGCCACCAAAGGACTCAAGACCATGAACGACACCGTCAAGAAGTTCGCCGACGAAGCGAAAACCCGCGCCGAAACCCTGACCGCCGACTTCAACGAGAAGGCGAAGGAAGCGTTCGCGAAGTCGAGCAAGATCGCCGAAGAAGCCGTCGAATTCAACAAGGCGAACGTCGAAGCGCTCGTCGAAGCCGGCAAGATCGCCGCCAAGGGCGTCGAAGCGCTCGGCCAGGAAGGCGTGACCTTCGCTCGCAAGAGCTTTGAAGACACGACCGCCGCGCTGAAGGGCTACACCGCCGTCAAGTCGCCGACCGAATTCTTCAAGCTCTATGCCGAAAACAGCAAGAAGGCGTTCGACGCCGCTGTTGCGCAGACCTCGAAGACCAGCGAACTCGTCGTCAAGCTGACGAACGACAGCTTCGCGCCGATCTCGAACCGCGTTTCGGTCATCACTTCGAAGATGAAGGCCGCCTAAGCGCCCTCTTCTTCCGTCGTTGGCGCCGGCAACTCCCCTCCCTCTCCCCGCCTGCGCCGACATCCCAAGGCCGCTCGCTTCCCCGGAAGCGGGCGGTTCTTGTTTTTGGGGCCGCTGTGTCCACTGACCAACAAGAGGTTAAAATCCGGACGCGCGCCCCTTGCGCTTCGCCCGCGGCTTGCGATATTCCTGCCCATGATGTTTCCTGTTTCGACCATTTCCCCGGTCCGCGCGATGGCGGACAAGGATGACGGCTCGCCGGGCACCCCCGGCGTCGGCATCGCGACGCGTACGCGCGCGAAAGCGAAGAAGCCGTCGATGTACAAGGTGCTGCTGCTCAACGACGATTACACGCCGATGGAATTCGTCGTCATGGTGCTGCAGCGTTTCTTCAATATGGATATCGAACAGGCGACGCAGGTCATGCTGCACGTTCACCAGCAGGGCGTCGGCGTGTGCGGCGTCTTCAGCTACGAGGTCGCCGAGACCAAGGTAAACCAGGTGATGGACGCCGCGCGGCAGAACCAGCACCCGCTGCAATGCACGCTGGAAAAGGCCTGACCTAGGCCGTTCGCGCAAGCTGTTCGGCCTTGAGCGCCGGCGAAGGTTCGCCTTTCAGATCGCCGTAGCCGAGTTCGGCGCCGCACCCCGGACAGACTTTTGCAGTCCCGACATCGGCACCGCACGCCCGGTGTACATAGCGGATTACCCGTCCTTCGCCCGTCTCGCCGGGCACATAGGCCCAGCGCTCGGCCCAATTGCGCATTGCATACAGCACATCGAACAACGCCTTGCCCTTGTCGGTGAGCCAGTAGTCGTGTCGTACCGGCCGTACGCTATAGGCGCGACGCTCGGCAATCCCCTCCGCCACGAGCATCTTGAGCCGCGCCGACACGAGTTGCGGTCCCAGCCCGGTGTTCGCCGCTATCAGATCGAAGCGCCGCCGGCCGAAGAACAACTCGCGCAGAATCAATAGCACCGCGCGGTCTCCGAGCAGCTCGGCCGACCGGCCGACGGGGCATAATGTATCCGACAGATCCGCGCGTCTGGGCAACGATCACCTTTCTTCTTGTCACTATGATTATCATAGTTACTATGTTGCGCAAGAGGAGAGTCGCCGATGCCCAATCCCGCAGCCATCGTCATCGGAGCCGGAGACGCCACTGGCGGCGCAATCGCCCGCGCCTTCGCCGCCGAAGGCCTCACCGCTTGCGTCAACCGCCGCGAACGAAACGCCGACCAGCTGGAAGCGCTCGCGCGGTCGATCCGCGACGACGGACACGAGGCCCGCGCCTTCCCCGCCGACGCGCGCGACGAAGCCGCGATGATCGCGCTCTTCGATCAAGCCGAAGCGGAAGTCGGCCCGGTCGAGGTCGCGGTGTTCAACATCGGCGCGAACGTCAATTTCCCGATCGGCGAGACGACGGTGCGCGTTTACACCAAGGTCTGGGAAATGGCCTGCCTCGGCGGTTTCCTGATGGGCCGCGAAGCGGCGAAACGCATGCAGCCCCGCGGCCGCGGCACGATCATCTTTACTGGCGCCACGGCATCCTTGCGCGGCGGATCGGGCTTTTCGGCCTTCTCGGGCGCCAAGGGCGCGCTGCGGATGCTCGCACAGTCGATGGCGCGCGAACTGGGACCGCAGGGTATCCATGTCGCGCACACGGTCATCGACGGCGCGATCGATACCGATTTCATCAAGGGCCGCCATCCCGATTTCGAACAGGCAAAGGCGCAGGATTTGATCCTCAGCCCCGCCGCGATCGCCGCCAACTATGTGATGCTCCACAAACAACCGAAGAGCGCGTGGACGCACGAACTCGACCTCCGTCCATGGGGAGAGAAATGGTGACAAAAACACTCGAACTCATTTTCGATTTCGGTAGTCCGAACGCCTATCTTTGCATGAAGGCGCTGCCCGAGCTGCTCGATCGCGCCCGCGCCGACCTGGTCATCACACCGTGCCTGCTCGGCGGAATATTCAAGGCCACCGGCAACAAGGCGCCGATGATCCAGTACGCCGATGCGCCCGCCAAGCTCGCTTATGAAAATCTCGAGATGCGGCGCTTTATCGCGAAACATGGCCTGATCAAATTCAGCATCAATCCGCACTTTCCGGTCAATACGCTGACGATCATGCGCGGCGCCATCGTCGCCGACGACGAGGGCCATCTCGATGACTATGTCGACGCCGTGAACCGCGCGATGTGGGAGGAGGGCCTCAAAATGGACGATGCAGAGGTGATCGCGAACTTCTTGTCGGCGAACGGTTTCGACGGCCCCGCCCTCCTTGCGCGAACGCAGGAGCCGGAAATCAAGGCGAAGCTTGTTCAAAACACCGAAGCCGCGGTCGCGCGCGGCGTGTTCGGCATCCCTACCTTCTTTGTCGGGAACGAGATGTTCTTTGGCAAGGACCGCCTCGCGCAGGTCGAAGAAACGCTCGCCTAGGCTTGCGCCGCAGGCTCCGGGCGCCCCGCGACCGCTATTCCCGCGACGATCAGCACCAGTCCCGCGACGTGGAAGAAGTGCAGCGACTCGCCGAGGAAGAGCATTGCCAGCCCCGCCCCCATCAGCGGCATCACGTTCATATATTGCCCCGTCGCCGCCGATCCGATCAGTTCGACCCCGCGGTTGAAGAAAAGATAGGCGAGAAATGACGGAAAGATAGACACATAGCCGATCGCAAGCGCGCTGCCGATCGCCGGAACGATCAGCCGCCCCGACCAGAGTTCGTGCGCATAGACAGGCGCGATCAGCGCAATGCCCGCGATGACGGAGGCCGCCAAAAAACTGAGCGGATGCACCGCCGGCCTGTGACGGAGCAGCACAGCGTAAAGGGCCCACAGCAGCACCGCCGCGCCGATGATCGCATCGCCGATATTAAGGTCCATCGCCCACAAGATCGCAGGGTCGCCGCGCGCAATGATAGCGAGCACACCTGCGAACGAGATCACCACGCCGGCGATCTGGCGCAAGCTGGTGCTGTCGCCCATCGCCAGCGCGCCGACGACGAGGATCAGCGCCGGCTGCGCCGACTGGATCAGCATCGAATTGAGCGCGGTGGTCGTCTGCAGACCGGTATAGAGCAGGATATTGAATGACCCGATCGCCAACGCGCCAAGCAACGCGACAATCCGCCAGTTCGCCCGCAGGACCGGCAAGTCGCGCTTCAGATGCGGCCATGCCAGCGGGAGCAGGAAGGCGAGCGCGAACGTCCAGCGCCAGAAGGACAGCGCCGCCGGCGGCACAAGATCGCGCGCCCCGCGCCCGACAATCGAATTGCCCGCCCAGAACAGCGCCGTCAGCGTCAGCAGCGGATAGGCCCGCGACCAGAGCGCCGCGACCGGCCCACCATTCTTCTCCATTGGTTCGACCTTGCCCTGTTCCGATATTTGTCGCCCGGCTTTCGCCGGGACGACGGAAATATCGAAAGCGTGCCGGCTGTCTAGCTGAAGTCGAGCTGGATGATGTCGCTCGGCGTCGCGCGGCAATACATTTCAACGGTCTTCGCGCCGTCGGGATAAGTCGCGGTCATCGCGGCGCGGATCCGCCAGCCGCCATTGCCTTGCTCCAGATTGACCAGGCGATCGTAAGTCAGCCTGGTGCCACCCGTCACACCGATCTGCCGCGCGGCGTCGTTCATGCAGTTTTGCACCGATGGCCGCGATGCGCTCGGCAGCGCACTCAAATTGGCGCTCAGCGTAGCCGGCGGCCCCGGGGGATAGCTGCCCTCGCCACCACTGCCACCGCCGCTGCTTCCGCTTTCCGGCGCCGCGGTTTCGGGCTTCTTCTTTTTCTGGCTCGCGAGCAATGCCAGCAGCCCGCCCGCGACGACGATGCCGCCGATGATGAGGCCGGTGCTCGGCCCCTTATCCTTGTCCTTTTCGGGCGGCCGGACGTTGCGATATCCATAACCGAACTCGGCCCGGCAGCCTTTGTCGACCCAGATATAATCGGCCGTATAGCCCCATTGCCGCCCGGCGTTGCATTTGCCCGCAATCTTGCGCGTCAGTTCGACGCGATCATTTGTCCGTACATTGCACTGCTGATACGCGTAGTTCCACGATTCGCAATTCATCGTACCCGCATAATCGTCAACCGGCTGCGGCAGCGGTGTCGGATAACCGCCGTTGTTGGCATAGCCATAGCCGAACTCGGCGCGGCAGCCGCCCGATACCCAGATCTGGTTAGCGGTAAAACCCCAGTCGCGGCCTTTCGAACAGCGCCCGCCAATGACGCGCGTCAGCTCGACGCGATTGGCGGTGCGCACATTGCAGCGCTGCATCTGGTTGTTCCGCGATTCGCAGCGAATTGTGCCCGCATAATTGTAGCCGGGACGCGGCGGCTGGATTTGCGGCCCGCCGGGCGAGGGATAGGGCAGCGTCGTCGCTTGCGGAAGGGCGGGAACGGCAAGCTGGCTGGCAATCAACGTGGCCGCAGTGACGATCGTAACGACATTGTTCCGCATGATCTTCTCCCCTGTGAAATTCGTTCCCGTCAGACTGCCCTTGTCCAATCCGAATATCGAACCGGATAATTTCACATTTGAGATCGGAAAGCCACGCCGAAAGCCTTGTATCATCAGGGACAACTTAACCATGGGTTCGATATTGCCCCGGTCGAATTGCAAGCCCCGGCTAGCTTCCCGCCTCGGGCCCGAAACAGGGCGACGCGGCGCCGACCCAGTCGGTCTCTTCCGAAAAGGGCGCCGCCGGCTTGTTGATGGCGGCCCGGTCGTCGTCGACGGCGATCTGGTACACGCGTGATATCTTGTTATTGAAGCTGCGAAGCGCATCGTTGTGCCGCTTCGCCTCGACCGCAGATATTTCGTCGGTCAGGGTGCGGCGGCTCATCACCGTGCGCATTACATTGTCGCGCAGATCGCCGACGCGCCAATAAGCAACTCCGCCGGTGCGAAGGTCCATGGGCAGCGAGAAGAAGTCCCATTTCCATTGCTTGGTCTCGGGTGGCAGACGCACCGTCGTCGCCCAGCAACGAAAGCGCGGAAATCCGTCGACGATCCACGGCAGCGTCTGATCCTGATCCTTGGGCCGGTCGAACTTGTCGGGCGGCGTGAATCCGGCGCCGGGCAGCGAGAGGTCGCGTCCTTTGGTATCGCTGCCGTCCCATTCGACTTCGCCAATGCCCTCGGCCTCGATCACCAGCGCCGCATGACGATCGTCATACCGCCAGCGCACCGCATCATCCTTCACATCGGTAAAGGTGTCGCCGAGGTAGGTCTTTAACGCACGGCGCGCGTCACCCGGCGACATCGCGGCCAGACCGGAACGCATCGCCTGCGCATCGGCACCGCGCAAGATCGCGATCGACTTGATCGGCGCCTCGCCGCTGAAGCCCTTGCGGGCGTCGATCGTCAGGACATTGACAAGCTGCGGCCGCCGCGGCGCCGCAACCGGCACCTTCAACAGATCGGCCCCCGTTCGCGTCAGCGGCAGTGCCCAGCGAAATACGGGGTCGGGCAGCGCCGCCAGATATTTGTCGCCGGTCCCGGTTCCGTCGAGCCAGTACCGCGCCCCCCCGATTTCCGCCTCGATCAGCACATGGTTGAACGCCGCTGGCGACGGCAGGCGCTCGTCGGTCCCGTCGCCGCCTTCGACATTGACCAGCGCGGGCCGCGCCGAAATGCCGAGTTCGCGCAATATCGCGAGCAACAGCGCGGTCTTCGCCTTGCAATCGCCGAAGCGCCGCTCCCAGCTCTGGTCGGCGCTCGCAGGACGCAGATTGCCGCCGTTGAGGCCGACATAGACGTAGCGGATCCGGTCTTGCACCAGCACCAGCGCCGCCTCGGCGCGCGCCGCCGGATCGGTCGTCGCCTCCGCGATTCTTGCGATTTCGGCGCGAACGGGGGAATCGGCGGACAGCGTGGCAGCCTCGTCGTAAAGCGTCGCGAAGGCACGCGACAATTCGGCCCAGTTTGTGAAATTGCTATATTCGACGATACGGCGATAATTGAAGCGGACCGGCGCTCCCGCAACCCCTAGCGCCGTGTCGGGATCACTCAACGAATAGACGAGTTCGCGTGATCCCCCGATGCTGCGTTCGGTCAGCTTGCCGACATCCTTGCTCGTCTGCCAGCGGAGCTTGCGGTCCTGCGGCCATAGCAATCGCAACCGGTATGCGCCAAGCGCGCCCGCAGGAGGCAGGCCGCTTATCCCGAACGACCGGTCGGACAGGGTCGGGTCGCGCTGGTTGATGCTGACCGCAAATTCCAGTTCGTCGCCAACCTGCAGCCCCGGCGCCTGCAGCACCGCCGTCAAAAGCCCGTCGAGCATCGCCGAATCGAGATTGCCTTCGCGCCGCAGCACGGTGAACTTCGACGATTTCAGGACGTCGATCTCGGCCCCGTCGCGATGAATCTTGAGCGCGTGGACCGTCACGCCGCCGGCGCCGGGCTGCCAGCCGAGCGTCAGGTTGCCCGCGGTCAACGCCTGCGGCGACAACAGCTTCACACGATAGGCAAGGTAGCTGTCGTCGCTTTCGGTGCCGAGCCGTGTCTGCTGGTCGGAATAGATGATACGCATCGGGGCACCTTCAGGGGTTCCGGTCGCGGTCGGTGGCGGCGGTGGCAATACCCACGCGGGCGCGGCGCCATAGCCCACTTCGTTCGTCGCGGCCTGAAGCGGCACCGCCGCCATTGGGCCGCCAAGCAGCATCCAGAACCCGATATGTCGCATGTCGCACCCCCGCCCGCGAATTTCCCCGCCGCCATGCTCGTGCAAAAACGGCTTGAATTCAATAGGGCGCTGCTTGCGACGGGCATCCGCTTGCGCGCGGCACCACATGCGCTAAGGACAGCCGATGGATCAGATCGTCATTCGCGGCGGCCAGCGACTCAAGGGCCGGATTCCCATCAGCGGTGCCAAGAATGCGGCGCTAACGTTGCTACCCTGCGCGCTGCTCACCGACGAGCCGCTGACGCTGCGCAACCTGCCGCGGCTCGCCGACGTCGACGGTTTCGGTCACCTGCTCAACCAGCTCGGCTGCTCGACGACGATCGAAGGATCGCGCCCCGAGGATTTTGGCCGGGTGATGACCGCGCGCACGACGACGCTGACTTCGACCGTCGCGCCCTATGACATCGTACGCAAGATGCGCGCGTCGATCCTCGTGCTCGGCCCGCTGCTCGCGCGCGCCGGCGAGGCAACCGTGTCGCTGCCCGGCGGCTGCGCGATCGGCAATCGCCCGATCGACCTGCACCTGAAAGCCCTCGAAGCCTTCGGCGCCGAGATCGAGCTCGCGTCGGGCTATGTGAAGGCGAGCGCGCCGGGCGGCGGGCGCCTGCCCGGCGGCAAATTTACCTTCCCCGTCGTCTCGGTCGGAGCGACCGAAAACGCGCTGATGGCCGCGGTGCTCGCCAAGGGCACCTGCGTCCTCGAAAATGCGGCACGCGAGCCGGAGATCGTCGACCTCTGCAATTGCCTCGTCGCGATGGGAGCGCATATCGACGGCATCGGCACCGAAACGCTGACGATCGAGGGGGTCGACCGCCTCCACGGAGCGACCTACCGCGTCATGGCCGACCGCATCGAGGCGGGCAGCTACGCCTGCGCCGCCGTGATCACCGAGGGCGATGTCGAACTCGTGGGCGCCAAGGCCGACGAGATGGAAGCGACGCTCGCCGCCCTGCGCGAAGCCGGTGCGACGGTCGAGGAGACCAAGGGCGGCATCCGCGTCGCCATGTCGGGCCGCGCCGAACCCGTCACCCTGTCGACCGCGCCCTACCCCGGCTTCGCGACCGACATGCAGGCGCAGTTCATGGCGATGGCAACGCTCGGCAAGGGCGCCTCGCTGTTCACCGAAACGATCTTCGAGAACCGCTACATGCACGTTCCCGAGTTGGCGCGCATGGGCTGCGACATCGATGTGCGCGGACGCAGTGCGGTCGTGCGCGGCGTCGACAAGCTGATCGGCGCACCGGTGATGGCGACCGACCTCCGCGCCTCGATGAGCCTGATCATCGCGGGCCTTGCTGCCGAAGGCACGACCGAGGTCAACCGCGTCTATCACCTCGACCGCGGCTATGAGCGGCTCGAAGAGAAGTTGCAGGCGGTCGGCGCCGATATCGAACGGATCAGCGCGGGCTAACGCTTCGCCGTCAATTGTTCGGCGCGGCCATATGCGCCACGCACGTCACTCTTGATCCAGTCGCCGAGCAGCCTGAGATAGCCGTCGGTGATGCGCGTCACCGATCGCGACCCGTCGGCGTTGGTCGTGAATTCGAACATGCCATGGTCCGTCGCGGGAAAGAGATACACGTCGAACGGCTTGCCGTCCTTGGCGAGCCCGAGAAGCGCGGTGCGCGTCGTTTCGATCGGCGCCTCGCGATCCTCGCCAGCGAGCACCCAGAGCAGCGGTGTCTCCAGCTTGCGGAGTGCCGCGACGGCATCATAATCCCAGATCACCTCGACATTGTCGAAACGCGCTCGCCCGACGCGCTTCAACTCGTCGTTGGTCATGCGGGCGATCGCGCCGCTATATTCGCCCTCGATCTTCGCCGCCCATGGCTGGCTGGCCATGTCGCGCCGCACGGCGTCGAGCGCGTCATAGCCCTGCGTGAAGTTCGACAGCATCAGCTTCGACGTGGCCGCCGACAGCCGGCTCACCAGCGCTTCGGCGTCCTTCCCCAACCCTGCCGCGCGCACTTCTGACACCATCTGCTCGCGATCCTCATCGATCGGGGAGTTGACGAGACCGAAGCCGACCGCGACAAAATCGGCCGGAGTCCGCGTCGCCGCGAGCGGCGCGACCCAGCCGCCCTGGCTTCCGCCGAAAAAGCCCGCGCGGCCGAAGCGGCCCGCCGCCATCGTCCGCGCCTTTTCGAGCGCATGCGCCGCGTCAGTGGCGAGCAGCTCGAAATTCTGGGTATATTCCCCTTCGGATCCGCCTGTGCCGCGCTTGTCGTAGACGAAGACCGAAATCCCCTGCGCCGCCATCGCATAGCCATAAAGGCCGCCGATCGGCGACGTACGTTCGGAGCCGTGGACCATCACGACCAGCGGCCGCTTCGCGTCGGGGGCGCCCGGCGGCTCGATCAACACGCCCTTCAGCGTGGTTTCGACGCTGTCGAAGGTGGCCGGCGTTTCGCGAAAGGAAACCGCGCCCCACACCGCGCCGCCGACGGTGACGCGCCCGCCATCGCACGTCAGCGGCGGCGCCGTCTCGCTCGTGGCGCCGCGGCGCCCGTCGCCGAACATGTAGCGGAGGCCCGGTGCAGGCACGGCGGGCGATTCGACCAGAACGACGAAATCGCCGGTCGATGCGGCATAGGTCCCCGCCCGACATGGTTCTTGCCCGAAAGCGGGTTGAAACGAAGCGAGGGCGAGTGCGGCGCCGAGGAGGATTGTCTTCATGGCCCTGCCCTACCGTGCGTCGCGTCGCCGGGCAATCGGGACACGATCACTCGTGTCCGTCGACCGGAACCGATACCATATTGCCACTGACCGAGGGCCGCTCGGGCCGCTTCGCGACCGCGATCACCAGCCCGATCAGCGCGACGACCCCGCCCGCGATCGACAGCGTCGCCCAGTGATATCCCTCGAAGGCGGTCGAAAAACCCATCGCGATGATCGGAACCAGCACGCTGGACCATGCTGCCTGCCCCGGCCCGATCGCACGGATCACGTTGAAATAAAGCGGGAAGGCCAGAGCGCTCGCCATCACGCCAAGGTAAAGAACCCCGCCGATATAGACAGCGGTCGTTTCGATCACCGGAGGGCCCGTTGTGATCCACGCATAGATGCCGTCGGCCAGCGTACCGAACAACATCGCCCACGCGAGCATCACCGTCATCGACTGCGCGCGCGCGATGCGGCTTCCCTGCATGACGTTGGCGATCGACGCGCTCATCACGCCGGCGAGCGTGAAGGCGGTGCCGGCCAACACCGCGGCCGAGCCAAGCGCCGCGGCGCGATATTCGTGGACGATCATCATCCCGACCCCAAGGATCGCAATCCCCGCCCCCGCAAGGAAACGCCCCTCAAGCGGCGTTTTCAGAAAGACACGGCCGAGCAATGTATTGGGGACGATCAGCAACGCGAATAACACCGCGACGAGCCCGGAGGTGATATGCTGTTCGGCGCGGTAGACGAAGTTGAAATTGAACGCGAACTGCGCGATGCCAAGCACCACGGCAAAGGCAAGCGCGGGGCCGCCCGGCCACAATCGCTCGCGCCGGATCAGCGCAAAGGCGAACATTGCGATACCCGCCACGCCGAACCGATAGGTCACAGACCAGCTGGGCGGCACGACGCCAAGCTGGCCAGTGATGACGATCCACGTCGATCCCCAGATCAGCGTCACGAGCATGAAGGGCAGAAGGACGCGGGGCGTGAGCAGCGTCGCAGGCTGCTCGCTCATAGCGCGCCGATCGCGGCGGCCAGTGGTGCGACCGCCTCGGCATCCTGATCCCAGCTGACGACGAGCCGCGCCGCGCCATCGCCCCAGTCGTAGAAATCGAAACCGGCACCACGCAATTTAGCCGCCTCGGCAGCGGTCAGGCGCACGAACAGTTCGTTCGCCTCGACCGGATGCATGAGCCTGTCGCCGCAGGCGGCCGCCAGCTTCGCCGCGCCGGCGTTCGCGGCGCGCGCATTGGCGAGCCAGAGGTCGTTCGCCAGCATCGCACGAATCTGCGCCGCGACGAACCGCCCCTTGCTGAGCAGATGCCCGCCGCGTTTCTTGAGTTCGCGCACGCCGGCACCGCCGCTGCCGCCGAAGAAGACGATCGCTTCAGCCATCATCGCGCCGTTCTTGGTGAAGCCGAACGACAGTGCATCGACCCCCGCGCGCCAGGTAACGTCGGCGGGCGAGCAGCCAAGGAACGCCACGGCATTGGCGAAGCGCGCACCGTCCATATGAAGCTTCATTCCGTTGGCCCGCGCGATTTCACTGATCGCGCCGATTTCCCCGGCTCGCCACGACAGCCCATATTCGGTGGCGTTGGTGATGCTGATCGCCGCGGGCTGGACCTGATGCACATCCTTGCGGATTGCGGCAATCCGCGCCTTGAGCGCGTCGGCATCGATCTTGGCCCCCCGCCCGGGCAGCGGCATCAGCTTGGCACCGCCCGAATAGAAGGTCGGCGCACCGCATTCGTCGACCTCGATATGCGCTTCCTCATAACAGAGGATGCCTTGCCAGGGCCGCACGAAGTGCGCGAGGATGATGCTGTTCGCCGCGGTCCCCGTGGGAATCCACACGACCTCGCAATCGGTCTCGAACAGTTCGGAAAAAGCCGCGTCGAGAGACTGGCTGAGCGCATCGCCGTCATAGGCGGTGTCGACATGGTTGGCGGCCGCCAGCGCGTCCATCACCACCGGATGGACGGTCGCTGCATTGTCGGAGAAAAAACGGGTCGCAGTCACGACTCGCGCCTTAGCGCAGGTGCGGGTCGCTTGCTAACCCTTCATTTCGGCTGCTGTCCGTCGGACGGATCGATGCTCTCTTCGACCGTGCCTCCGCGCGCCATGCTTGCCCCGCCCGCGACGCCAAGCCCACCCGCCATGCCCATTCCGCCGCCCGTACCGCCGCCGCCACGCCCGCCGCCACCGCTGCCTTCTCCGCGCCCCGCGCCGCCACCCTTCCCGCTGCCCGCCGGACGAGTGGGGCCCTGCAACGGGATGATCACGTCTGCGGGCACCGGGTCGAGATCGAGCGCTTCGCGGATGAAATTGCGCAGTTCGATCACCAAAGCATGGGTGTGCACTGGACGGCCCTCTGCCAATTCCTGTGCCGCGCGGCCGGCAAGGCGAACCTGATCCTCGGTCCCCAGCAGGATGATGTCCGACAGCGCCGCTTCAACCGCATCGCGAATGCGCCGGGGTCGATCCGATTCGCCAGCCCCGCCCGCTGCCTCACCCTGTGCTTCATCGCGTGACAGGTCGATCGCCGGCCCAACGTCGCCCGCGGCCACCGACGGCCGACGCAGGTCGCGCAGATGGCGCGGATCGACCATCAGGTTACCGGTGAAGGAACCCCCGAGCGTCTTGTAGGCAGCGATCAACGTCCGCAGCCGCTCGTTGATCTGGCGGTTCATCCGCTCGCGGCGCTGCTGGATCGTCGTCATCACGATCAGACGAATCCCAACGCCGATCAGCGTCACCAGCGCGAGACCCAGAAGCGTTGTCCCGATGCTTTGCCACGACGAAAAATCGAACAGGCGCATGGCTATCCCTTCCGCTGCGGGTCCGGAAGATCAGCTTTGACGGGTTCGGCGGGTCGAAGCCATCAGTTTTTCGCGCCGTTCAGATGCCGAGCGAATCGGAGCAGTCGAACGCCTTTGCCAAACTTTCGCGAAAGTCGCCCGTGCCGCCCCCCAGATCGACGAACACCGCATCTTTCGTGCCGCCGGCGTCGAGGCGCTCGTGCAGCATGATCGTCGGCGTGAAGTCCGTGAACAAGTCGCCGGCAAAACGGTGATGCGCGACGAAACGGAGCCGCTGCGGACTCGATTCGATCACCAGCGCCCGCCAAGCCGGGCCGAAGCTCGATTTGACCCAGACCTGCGCGCCCGTTCGCAGCGCGCGCGCCGGCTTACCCGTCACCACCGCAACGTTGATCATCGTCCGCGCCGCCGGATTGAACGCTTGCGTTATCTCGATCGAACCGCCGTCGAACGCTGCCGTGCAGCCACTATCGCCAGCCGGCCTGGCATGGCCCAGATCGGCATAGGCAGCATCGTTGAAGGCGGGGGTCAGGCTGGCAGCGGCCAGCAGCAGCGAGAACATGGACCAGGCTCCTGTCGCAGCCGGGTCCGTTCCCGGCCCCTTTATTGACCCTGTTTCGCGAGCAATTTCAAGCGCAAGGCGTTCAGTTTTATGAAGCCCGCAGCGTCTTTCTGATCATAGGCGCCGGCATCGTCCTCGAAGGTCACATGGCGTTCGCTGTACAGACTGAACGGCGATTTGCGGCCGACGACGCTCGCATTGCCCTTGTAGAGTTTGAGGCGGACGGTGCCGGTGACGTTGGTCTGGCTGTGGTCGATCGCCGCCTGCAGCATCTCGCGCTCGGGCGCGAACCAGAAGCCGTTGTAGATGAGCTCGGCATATTTGGGCATCAGCTCGTCCTTGAGGTGCGCGGCACCGCGGTCGAGCGTGATGCTTTCGATCCCCCTGTGGGCCCGGGCGTAGATTTCGCCGCCGGGTGTCTCGTACATGCCGCGCGACTTCATGCCGACGAAGCGGTTCTCGACGAGATCGAGCCGGCCGATGCCATGCTTGCGGCCAAGGTCGTTCAAGGCGGCGAGCAGGGTTGCGGGCGACATCGCCTGCCCGTTCAGCGCGACACCGTCGCCGCGCTCGAAATCGATCGTGATATATTCGGGCGTGTCGGGCGCATCCTCGGGGTTCACCGTGCGCGAATAGACATAGTCGGGGGTCTCTTCCCACGGGTCCTCGAGCACCTTGCCCTCCGACGAGGTGTGGAGCAGGTTCGCATCGGTCGAAAACGGGCTTTCGCCGCGCTTGTCCTTCGGCACGGGAATCTGGTGCTTTTCAGCGAATTCGATCAGCGCGGTGCGGCTCGCCAGATCCCATTCGCGCCACGGCGCGATCACCTTGATGTCGGGGTTCAGCGCATAGGCGCTGAGTTCGAAACGCACCTGGTCATTGCCCTTGCCCGTAGCGCCATGCGCGACCGCGTCAGCGCCGGTTTCCTTTGCGATCTCGACGAGCCGTTTCGAGATGAGCGGGCGCGCGATCGAGGTGCCGAGCAGGTAATCGCCCTCGTAGCGGGCATTGGCGCGCATCATCGGGAAGACGAAGTCACGGACGAATTCCTCGCGCAGGTCGTCGATATAGATATGCTCGGGCTTGATCCCCATCAACTCGGCCTTGGCACGCGCGGGCTCGAGTTCCTCGCCCTGACCAAGGTCGGCGGTAAAGGTCACGACCTCGCAGCCGTAAGTGACCTGCAACCATTTCAGGATGACGCTGGTGTCGAGCCCTCCCGAATAGGCGAGGACGACGCGCTTGAAGGACTCGGACATGGCTGCACCTTTGGCGAGGGAAAGACGCGGCGCGGCTAGCAGTCCCCCGCTGAACGTGCAACCGGCTTGGCGCGCGTGCCGGGGCAGGCTATCTTCCGCGCCGGAGGGCGGCCATGGACAAAGCCGCAATCAAGACCAAAGCCACCGAAGCAACCGTCGCCGATTTCATCGCGGCCGTTACCGAAGCGCGTCGTCGCGAGGAGGCCGGGGTGATCGATACGATACACCGCCGCGTCACCGGCCTCGAACCCAGAATGTGGGGACCATCGATCATCGGCTATGGCAGCTATGACTATGTCTATGACAGCGGCCGTTCGGGTACGATGTGCCGCGCCGGTTTCTCGCCGCGCAGGGCCGCGATGACGCTCTATCTGATGGGCCACTACCTTGACCGGCAACCGGAAGCCGACGCGCTGCTTGCCAGGCTGGGCAAATACAAGACCGGCAAATCGTGTCTCTACATCAACAAGCTTGCCGACGTGGATCTGGAGATTCTCGAAAAACTCGTCGCGCTGAGCTGGAAGGTCATGAATGAGCGATACCCGACCTGACCGTTCCCGGCGAAAGCCGGGGCTATGACGTCTGGACCCCGGCCCTCGCCGGGGAGCGCTGGAGGTAACGCTCTTCCGTCTCGCCGATATAGTCGCGCGTCAGCGGCAGCGCGTGACGGCTGCGCGCGAACTGGATCTGGTAATTGCCCATCCCGCCGCTCTCGAACGCCGACGTCGCGCCCGCGAGATAGAAGGTCCACATGCGGAAAAAGCGGTCGCCCATCATCCCGACGATCTCGGCTTCGTGCGCGAGCGTCCGAGCGTACCATTGGCGCAGCGTCAGCGCATAGTGGAGGCGCAGCGTTTCGGTGTCGGTGGCGATCAGCCGGCTCTTCTCGCTGGCCGCCAACGTTTCACTGAGCGCGGGAATATAGCCGCCGGGGAAGATATATTTGCGCGTGAAGGCGTCGGTCGACCCGGGCTTGCCGAAACGCCCGATCGTGTGGAGCAGCATCACGCCATCGGCCGTCATCAGGTTCGCGGCGGCGCGAAAGAAGGTCTCGAAATTGGCCGCGCCGACATGCTCGAACATTCCGACCGACACGATGCGGTCGAATCTGCCGGGCTCGCGTTCGGCAAGATCGCGATAGTCGACGAGTTCGAATTTCACGCGATCGGCGACGCCCTCTGCTTCGGCGCGCTGCCGTGCCAGTGCAAGCTGTTCGTCGGATAGCGTGATCCCCAGCACCTCGACCCGTTCGAGCTTCGCTAGCGTGATCGCCATCCCGCCCCAGCCGCATCCGATGTCGAGAATGCGCTGCCCGGGCGCGAGCGCAAGCTTCGCGGCGATATGCGCTTTCTTCGCGACCTGCGCTTCCTCCAGCGTCATGCCGGGCCGCGGCCAGTAAGCGCAACTGTACTGCATGTCCTGATCGAGGAAGAGGCGGTAAAGGTCGTTGCCGATGTCGTAGTGATGTTTGACGTTCGCGCGCGATTGACGCTGGCGATTGATCGATCCGATCCGCGTCTTGAGCCAGTCGGCGCGCCTGCCGAGCCAGGTCCTGTCCTTGAGCGTCGCCCCCCGATCCCACGGCGTGTTCATGCGGATAAGCCCGACGAGATCCATGATGTCGCCTTCGACCAGTTCCATCTCGCCGTCCATGAACGCCTCGGCGGCGCCAAGGCGCGGGTCGAGGATGATGCGGCGCATCCCCTGGCGGCTGGTGAAGCGGATCGTGACTTCGGGAAAACCCGGTTGGGGCTCGCCGAATTCCTCGCGCGCGCCATCGGGCGCGACGACGGTCAGTCGCCCCTGATGAATGACACGGGAGAGAAACGGACGCAGGATCGACATATTCTACCGACCGAACATCTGCGCCGCGAAAAGGTTCCCGTCAAATTCCGGCATACCATTCATAATCGATACGATCCTCCCAATAGCCGCCCTTCCCCTCGCCGATGGCATCGAGGCTCGCGACCGCCTCGATCGCGTTTACATATTTGGCGTGCTTGTATCCGAGCTGGCGTTCGATCCGGAGGCGCAGCGGCGCGCCGTTGGCGATCGGCAGCACCGCGTCATTCAAGGCCCAAGCCATGATCGTCTGCGGATGCAGTGCATCGACCATGTCGCAGCTTTCGTAGTAAAGATCGCCACCGATGCGGTCGGCGCAGCGGAATACGATGTAGCGCGCACTGTCGCGGACTCCCGCAGCGGCGAGAATCCGGCCGAGCCGCGGCCCCGTCCATTGCCCGATCGCGCTCCATCCCTCGACGCAGTCGTGGCGGGTGATCTGGGTGCGCTGCGGCATCGCGCGGACGTCAGCCAGCGACAGCGATAACGGCCGCGCGACGAGGCCAGTAACCTGGACCCTCCAGTCGACAAAGCCATTCGCCGCATGTGCGGCATAGTCATCGCCCGGCGGCAGCTTCGTTCCGTTCGAACGGAAGATCGGCGACAGATCCGCGCGGGAAAATTCGCGCGCCAGCGCATCGCGATCCATCAATGCGCGCTGGCTCGCACGGTTCATTTCCTCGCCCATCGACAGGATCTTGCGCACTGCGGGCGCCCCGTTGATCGCATCGCAACCGGACAGCAAGGGCAGCGCGCCCGCCGCAGCGACCAAGCAGCCGGTGCGCGCGAACAGTTGCCGGCGCGGGATGAGGATATCGCTCAAGCCCTCTCGCCTTTTTCGGGTCGCAGCCGGAACCAGCCCGTCATCATTGACCGGATTTCGTTGACCGGCCCGGCGAGCAAAACCATGGCAATATGGACAAGGAAGAAAGCGATCAGCGCCCACGCGGCGAGAAAATGGATCGAGCGCGCCGATTGACGCCCGCCGAACAGATCGAGCAGCCATGGCATGGAGGCGTTCATTCCCGGCGACATCGTGAGTCCGGTCGCGATCATCAGCGGCAACAGCACAAAGATAACGCCGATGTAGCTCAGTTTCTGAAGGATATTGTATCGCGCCGCAGCCTCGCCTGCCGGCAAGCGCAACCGGGCATGATCTTTCACATCCTGCCAGATGTGGCGCAGTGACCACTCGCCGCGACGGACGTGCAGATCCCTCTTCAGGTGCCCGCCGATCAGACTCCACAACATGAAGAGCGTCAGGCTGATCGCGAGCACCCACGCGAAGAGGAAATGCCAGCGACGCCCGTCGGCCAAACTGTATGTCGTCGGGATCGTCGCCCAGCCGGGAAAGGCCCAGGTCTGCGATTTGCCGTTGGCGTCGGTCCAGCGACCGAGCACGCCCGTCGTTTCGATCCGCGTTGCCCCGACGCGCAAGAAACCCGTCTTCGGCGTCGAACCGACCGCGAACCAGGCGTAGTCGGGGTTGGCGCCATATTGCCCCCAATAAAGGCGCGGGTGCGCGTTGAAGATCATCAGCCCGCTCATCAGCAGGACGAGCAGGGTCACGGCGTTCGCCCAATGCCAGATACGCACAGGCAAGCGGTGGCGGTAGACGCGTACCGGCAATGAAGCTTCCGAAGGAGTGACGGGACTTTCAGCCTCGGCCATGATCCCGGTTCGCTCCTTCTTTCCGTCCTACGCGACGGCCTCCGCCGCATATTCCTCGCGATAATGGTTGCGCAAGCTGACCTTGTCGATCTTTTCGCTGCCGAGCTTGGGCAGCGCGTCGTTCGACATCCATATCTTGCTCGGCACCTTATAGGGTGCGAGCCGCGCGCTGAGGAAGGAACACATATCCTCCGCGGCGACGGTGCTGCCGGGCTTCATCCAGATCACCGCGCCGACGACTTCTCCGAGCCTCTCGTCGGGCAGGCCGAAGACCGCGCATTCATTCGCCTCGGGATGCTCGTAGATCGCCGCTTCGACTTCCTGACAGCTAATATTCTCGCCGCCGCGGATGATGATGTCCTTCTTGCGATCGACGATGAACAGATAGCCGTCCTCATCGAGATAACCGAGGTCGCCCGACCGGAAATAGCCATTGTCGAAAAAGGCCGCCTTGGTCGCCGCCTCATTGTTCCAGTAACCCTCGAAATTGCACACCGAGCGGATGCAGACTTCGCCGACGCCGCCCTGTGAGACCGCGTCGCCATTGTCGTCAAGGATCGCGAGATCGACGAGCGGCTTCGACGCCGGGCCCGTCGACATCGGCTTTGCCAGATAATTTTCGTTGACGATGCCGCAACCGACCGCGTTGGTTTCGGTGAGACCATAGCCGAGCAGGGGCTTGCCCTCGCCCATCTCGGTCGCGAGGCGCTTCACATGCTCGGGTGGACGCGGCGCGCCGCCGCCGGCGTAGCTCTTGCACGTCGACAGGTCGTAATTCTTGCGGTTCGGGTGGATGAGGATTTCGTAACTCATCAGCGGCACGCCGACGAAATAATTGACCTGCTCGTCCTGGATCAGCCGCATTGCTTCCTCGGCATTCCATTTGGGCATCAGGACCAGCTTGCGGCCGAGCGCGAAGCTTTGCAGGAAGACCGGAATTTCGGCAGTAACGTGGAATAGCGGCGTGCAGATCAGGGTCGCGGGCTGGATGTCCGACATCTGGCCGTCTTCGGTCAGCAGGTGGACGATGCTCGCGGTCTGCGTCACATAGTTGAAGATCGCCTGACACACCGCCTCGTGGCGCGAATAGGCGCCCTTCGACTGGCCCGTCGATCCCGAGGTGAAGAGAATCGTCGCAAGGTCCTGTCCGGTCAGGGCGGGAAGCGCCGTCGCGGCGCTGCCGCCTGCGCCCGTGATCGGCGCGATCGCCTGATCGATCGGTTGCGCGATGTCGAGGGTGATCACCTTTGCGCCATGCTGCACCCCCGGCTCCTCAAGCCGTGCCGCGCGCTGCACGTCGGCGATGAGGAGCTTCGCCTCGCTGTCGTCGATCCCCGCAGCGAGTTCTCCGCCCTGCCACCAGCCATTGAGCAAGGTCGCGCAGCCGCCCGCCATCAGGATGCCGATATAGGTCACGCACCACGCATTGGCGTTGCGCATCGCAAGCCCCACGCGGTCACCGCGCTGGACGCCATAGCCTTCGACCAGCCCCGCTGCGACCTGGCGCGCCGCCATATAGACCTGCTTGAACGACAGACGTTCATCGCCTTCGACGAGGAAGGTCGCATCGCCATGTTGCGCGGCAAAAAACGCAACATAGTCGGCGAGATTGGTCGGCGCATTGGCGATAAAGGGAAGCTGGTGGCCGAAGCGTTCGACGGACCCGAGCTGGATCGGTCCGCCCGGACCGGTGATCAGATTATAGGCGGCTTCCAGGCGCAAATCGAGCGCAGATGGCATCTTTGATCTCTCCTCTTGGTCTCGCTTGTCTAACCCCTTATGGGGAGGCCTCTCCTGGGGAAGGACAGCGCGACGATATGTTTCTTTTTGCAACCTTAGCCGAAGCAACGCAATATCTTAACTTTCATGAATTGATGGGAGAGAATAGCGAGATCGCCTTCAGCGTCTTCGGCCTCCCCATCCGGTGGTATGCGCTCGCCTATCTGGCCGGCATCTTCGTCGGTTACTGGTATCTGCTCAGGCTGATCGCGCAGCCGGGCGCGCCGATGGCGCGGCGCCATGCCGATGACATGATCTTCTACGCGATGCTCGGGATCATCCTCGGCGGGCGGCTTGGCTATGTGCTTTTCTACAACCTCGGCGCCTATCTCGAGGAACCGCTCTCGATCTTCAAGCTGTGGGACGGCGGCATGTCGCTGCACGGCGGCGTGATCGGGGTGCTGATCGCGATCTGGTATGTGACTCGCAAGGAAAAGCTCAGCTTTCTGCGCTTTTGCGACTATGTCGCCTGCGTTGTCCCCTTCGGCCTCTTCTTCGGCCGCCTCGCCAATTTCGTGAACGGCGAGCTGTGGGGCCGCGCGACGACCGTACCGTGGGCGATCATCTTTCCGGACAGCGGCACGATGGACCCTCGCCACCCGAGCCAGCTCTATGAAGCCGGGCTCGAGGGGATCGTGATGATGGCGATCCTCGCCTTTTTCTTCTGGCGCACCGACGCGCGGTACAAGCCCGGCTTCCTCTTCGGCCTCGCCGCGATCATCTATGGCCTCAGCCGCTTCGCGGTCGAGTTCGTGCGCGAACCCGACGTCCAGCTGGGGACCCTGTCGTGGGGGCTGACGATGGGGCAGACGCTGACCCTGCCGATGCTGATCGCCGGCATCTGGCTCGTCGCAACCGCCAAGGGACGCCGCCGCCGGATCGAGCCGATCGCCGGAACCGACAGCATTGCGTGACGGTCCACCGAGCCCCGCAGAATTGATCGGCGAAATTGCGGCGGCACGACCCGTGACGGTGGCCGACTTCATCGCGGCGGCAAACGGCTATTATTATGCGACCCGCGACCCGCTCGGCGCCGCGGGCGATTTCATCACCGCGCCGGAAATCAGCCAGATGTTTGGCGAGATGATCGGAATCTGGATCGCCGACCTCTGGCATCGCGCGGGCAACCCCGCCTTTCGTTATGTAGAGCTCGGTCCCGGCCGCGGCACGCTCGCCGTCGATGCGCTACGCGTGATGGCGCAGCTCGGCTGCACGCCGCAGGGCGTCCATCTGGTCGAGACAAGCCCGGCGCTGCGCGCGGCGCAGCTTTCCCGCCTGCCGGCCGCCAAGCATCATGACGAAGTCGACGCTCTCCCCGACGACGCGCCACTGATCATCGTCGCGAACGAATTTTTCGACGCCCTGCCCGTCCACCAATATATCCGGACGACCGCAGGCTGGCGCGAACGCATGGTCGAAGGCGCGGACGGAAAACTCGCCGCTGTGCCGGGCGATATCCCCGCCGACGACACCATCCCCGTCATGCTGCGGGCCGGCGGCGAAGGGAGCATCGTCGAAACGGCGCCGGTATCGGCGGCAATCATGCAGCGCTGTGCCTTTCGCCTCGCCCGATGCGGCGGCGCGATGCTGGTGATCGACTATGGCTATAGCGGTCCCGCCGCTGGCGACACGCTTCAGGCGGTCAAGGCGCACCGGTTCGCCGACCCTTTCGCCGATCCGGGCGAGGTCGACCTGACGACTCATGTCGATTTCACCGCGCTGGCCGATGCGGCCCGGAGCGCCGGAATCCGGACCGAAGGTCCGGTTAGTCAAGGCGCATGGCTCCGCGCGCTCGGTATCGACGCGCGGCTGAACGCGCTAGCAAGCGCCTCGCCCGGACGCGCCGACGAACTCGCAGGCCAGCGCGACCGGCTTGTCGACGCGCAAGCGATGGGCGAATTGTTCAAGGTCATGGCCGCCTCCGCCCCGGGCTGGCCGCGACCCGAAGGTTTCGGGGCCAAGGCAACGGCATGACGATTATCACCCTCGCACGCGACGCCGACGTCGGCGAACTGACCTTGTTCGCAAGCGGCGCCTTTACGCACACCTTCGGGCATATCTACGACCCTGCCGACCTTGCAGCATTCCTTGCGGGATGGAACCCGCCCGAACGCCTCCGGGGACAGATCGCCGATCCCGAATGGGCAATCGCCCTTGCCCGTGACGACGCCGGAGCGATCACCGGTTTCATCAAGATGGGACCGATCGATTTCGACCTGCCCGAAGGCCAGCCCGTCGAAGATGCGACCGAGCTTCACCAGCTCTACGTCGGCGAAGCTGCGAAAGGCACCGGAGTTGCCGCCGCGCTGACTGATTGGGGCATCGCATGGGCCCGCGAACGCGCCTCGACCCTCTACCTCTCGGTCTTTACCGAGAACCCGCGCGCGCAGGCATTTTACCGCCGCTATGGTTTCGTCGACGTCGGCCGCAACGCCTTTCGCGTCGGCAACCATATCGACGAAGATCGCATCTTCCGGCTCGACCTGTGACGGCGCCGTTCGAAATTGCAGCGCCGCTCGCCGGCATCCCGCACGGATTTTTCGGCCGTCGCGGCGGCGTCTCGACTGGCGAGCTTGCCTCGCTCAATTGCGGCCTCGGTTCGGGCGACGACCCGGCGCTGATTGCCGAGAACCGGCGGCGCGTGGCCGAGGCTGTCCTTCCCGGCGCAGCGCTGACCGGCCTCTATCAGGTGCATGGCAATCGCTGCGTGATCGTCGATGCGGAAACCGACCTTGCCGCAAGGCCCGAGGCCGATGCGCTCGCGACGCGGACGCCCGGCATATTGCTTGGCATATTGACCGCCGACTGCGTCCCCGTGCTGTTCGCCGACCGCGACGCCGGCGTCATCGGCGCCGCGCATGCGGGCTGGAAAGGCGCCCTCGCCGGAGTTACCGACGCGACGCTGGACGCGATGGAGAGCCTTGGAGCAAGCCGCGCCGATATTGCGGTAGCGATCGGCCCGTGCATCGGGCGCGCTTCCTATGAAGTCGACGAGAATTTCGTCGAACGCCTTCTCGCCGACGATCCCGTCAACGAACGCTTTTTCGCTGCCGGCAAGCCCGGCCACGCGATGTTCGACATCGCCGCCTATGTCGCAGCGCGGCTCGCTGCAGCCGGCGTGACGCGAATTGCCATCGGCGGACAGGACACCTATGCCGAAGCCGACGACTATTTCAGCTATCGCCGCGCGTGCCACAAAGGGGAAAATTCCTATGGCCGCCAATTGTCGGTGATCGGACTGGCGGGAGGATGAGGGGTCGATGACGCGCACGCGCTGGTTGGGATTGATCGGCGGGCTCGTCGTTTTCTGCATCATGCTCCTGTTGCCCGCTCCCGCGGGGATGGAGGTCACCGCGTGGCGCGTCGCGGCGCTGACCGTCTTGATGGCGATCTGGTGGATGACCGAGGCGCTGCCGCTGACCGTCACCGCGCTCCTCCCCTTCCTCACCGTGCCAGCGTTCGGCGTGATGGACGCCAATGCGATCGCGAAGGAATATTATTCGCCGATCCTGTTCCTGATCCTCGGCGGCGCCTTCCTCGCGCTGGCGATCGAACGTGTCGGGCTGCATCGCCGCCTCGCACTCGCGCTCCTCAAACGCGCCGCCCCGACCGCGAGCGGACTGCTCTTCGCTTTCATGGCGGCGACCGCGCTGCTCAGCATGTTCATCTCGAACACCTCGACCGCGCTGATCATGATCCCGATCGCGCTCGCGGTCGTGCGCGCGGGCGGCATCAGCGAAGGCGAAACCGATGGCTTCCCGGGTGCGGTGATGATGGGTATCGCCTTCGCCGCCTCGCTCGGCGGGCTCGGCACGCTTGTCGGCAGCCCGACCAACGCCATTGCGGCGGGGCTGATCGAAAAGGCACTGGGGCTGCGCATCGCCTTCCTCGACTGGGCGATCTACGGCGTCCCCATCGTCCTCTTGTCGACGCCGATCGCGATGCGGATTCTCGCGCGCGTCCAGCGGCTTGCCGATCATCCCTTCGACGGCACCGCGGCGGCGGCGGCGCTCGGCAACCAGGCGATCTGGTCAACCGCCGAACGCCGCGTCGTCCCGATCTTCCTGCTCGTGCTCGTCGCGTGGATCGCGCAGCCGTGGCTCGAACCGCTGCTACCCAAGGGCGCGCTCACCGACGGCACGATCGCGGTTGCGGGCAGCCTGCTGCTGTTCATCCTGCCCGACGGCACCGGCCGGCCGCTGCTCCTCTGGAAAGAAGCCGACCGCGCGCCATGGGGCGTCATCATGATGTTCGGCGGCGGCCTCGCGCTCGCCGCCGCGATCACCGCAAGCGGGCTCGCCGCGTGGCTCGGCGCGGTGCTGGCACCGCTCGGCAGCGTGCCGACGATCCTGCTCGCGGCGACGATCGTCGCGCTCACCATCCTGATCACCGAATTTGCGAGCAATGTCGCGACCGCGAGCGGGATCATGCCCGTGCTCGCCGCGCTGATCGCGGCGACGGGCGTCGACCCGGTGCTGCTCGCGCTACCCGTCGCCATGGCGGCAAGCTGGGGCTTCATGTTGCCGTCGGGCACCGGTCCCAACGCGCTGGCCTGGGCGACCGGCCACATCGCCCTGCCGCGCATATTGAAGGCCGGGCTGGCGCTCGACATCATCGGCGTTCCGCTGCTCATCGGGGTGATCTGGGCCATCGCGATGATCGGATGAGCCGCGCAATATAGTTTCAAACGAAACTTCGGGCGCTATAAGGACGGCAACACTCAAGGAGCATCCCCCATGGCCATGCGCGGCAAACCCAAGACCAACACCAAGAAAATCGGCGACAAGGAACTCAGCCCCGCCACGCTGATGATGGGACTCGGCTATGATCCCGTGCTCTCCGAAGGCTCGCTGAAGCCGCCGATCTTCCTGACCTCGACCTTCGCTTTCGAAAGCGCGGCGGCGGGCAAGCGTTTCTTCGAACATATCACCGGCAAGCGCGAGGGTCCGGCTGACGGCCTCGTCTATTCGCGTTTCAACGGCCCGAACCAGGAAATCCTCGAGGACCGCCTCGCGGTGTGGGACGGCGCCGACGACAGCCTCGTCTTTTCGAGCGGCATGTCGGCGATCGCGACCCTGCTCCTCGCACTCGTCGGGCAGAATGACGTGATCGTCCATTCGGGGCCGCTTTATGCCGCGACCGAAACGCTGATCGCGCGCATCCTGTCGCGCTTCGGCGTCAGCTTCGTCGATTTCCCCGCCGGCGCGACGCGCGAGGAGATCGACGCCATTCTCGCCCGCGCGCAGGCGCTCGCCGACGAGAAGGGCGGCAAGGTCGCGCTCGTCTATCTCGAAAGCCCGGCGAACCCGACCAACGCGCTGGTCGATGTCGAAGCCGTCCGCGGCGCGCGTGACGCCGCCTTCCCCGGCGAACAGCAGCCGCCAATCGCAATCGACAACACCTTCCTCGGCCCGCTGTGGCAAAAGCCGATCAGGCAGGGCGCCGAACTCGTCGTCTACAGCCTCACCAAATATGCCGGCGGCCATTCGGATCTCGTCGCGGGCGGCGTGTCGGGCGACCAGAAACTGCTCAACATCATCCGTCCGATGCGCAACACGATCGGCACGATCTGCGATCCCAACACCGCATGGATGCTGCTCCGCAGCCTCGAAACGCTCGAACTGCGCATGAGCCGCGCGGGCGAAAACGCACTGAAGGTCTGCACCTTCCTCCGCGATCATCCGAAGGTCGAGGGGCTCGGCTATCTCGGCTTCATTCAGGATCCGCGCCAGAAGGATATTTTCGACCGCCATTGCACCGGCGCCGGATCGACCTTCTCGCTGTTCATCAAGGGCGGCGAAGAAGAGAGTTTCCGCTTCCTCGACGCGCTGAAGATCGCAAAGCTTGCGGTCAGCCTGGGCGGTACCGAGACGCTCGCCAGCCATCCGGCGGCAATGACGCATCTGTCGGTGCCCATCGAGCGCAAGAAGGCGCTCGGCATCACCGACAATCTGGTGCGCGTCTCGATCGGCATCGAAGACCCCGACGATCTGATCGCCGATTTCGCGCAGGCGCTGGGCGCGGTCTAACGGCCGCGCGTCGCGCGCCAGTCGACGACCTGCCAGCCCATTTTCGGCGCGAGCAGCTTCAGCTTGCGCGACGGCGTCGTCGCGACCGCCTCGTCGGCGAAGTGCAACATCGGATGGTCCGAAACATGGTCCGAATAGGCCCGGATATGGGTTTGATCGCGCGTGATTTCATTCGCCGCGAACCAATCCGAAATGCGCGCGAACTTCGCGTCGCCATAACAATTGTCGCCCGCGAGCCGCGCATGAATATGATCGGTGCCGTCGGGCTCGTCGAGCCGCGTCGCAAGCACATCGTCCATGCCCAGGCGGCGCGCGATCGCATCGACGTAAAGATGAAAAGACGCGGTCGCGAGGAGCAGCCGGTACCCCGCCTCGCGGTCCGTCGCGATCTGCGCGAGCGCAGCAGGATGCAGCCCGCGCGCCACCACCCGGTCGGCATAGCTTTCGGCCAGCGGCAATATCTCGGCGCGACGAAAACGCTTCCCGACAAGTAGCCGCAGATTGATCGCCTTCAGCCGCGAACGATCGATCAGGCCCAGCGACCAGGCTGCGCCGGCCAGGCCGACGATCGGCAGGAGCAACAGTCGCCATTGCTGGCGTCGCCGCGCAACATGCATGAGAAACCCGCTGTAAGTCCCTGAACGCGTTATCGTCCGGTCCATATCGTACATGGCCACGCGGTGCGTATAGTCGGCCATAGGGGTCGCGATCGGATCTTCCATATCCATCCCATAGAAGGACCCCGCATTGCGGCCAAGACCCGTCAAGCCGAACCATGGATTCACTTGCCGTGGTGAGGCAAATAATACAATGTCCCCCGCACGATGGTGGCCAGGGCGGATTTCGAACATAGCGACGGTGCCGATGGCGCCGAGGTTCGCTTCACCGGCCGTTTGACGCTGGCGCGGCTTGGCGATCTGCCGGCGCGGCTCGATGCGCTCGGCCCGATCGCGACACTCGACCTTTCCGCGCTCGAACGGATCGACACTGTGGGCGCGTGGATCGTGACGCGCACCGCAGGAGCACATGACGCGAAGGTGGTCGGCGCGAGCGAAGAGGCGCAGCGCCTGCTTGAAGCGCTCGCCAGCGACAAGAGCGAATATCGCGTCCACCGCGACCGCCGCCCGGGATGGGTGCGCATGCTCGAACAGGTCGGCACCGCCAGTACGGCGATCTGGCACGAACTTCTTGGTATCGTGGGTTTCTTCGGCGCGATGATCGTCGCGCTGGGGACGCAGATTCGCGCGCGCCGCCGCCTGCGCTGGAACGCCGTTGTTACGCGTTTCCAGGCGGTCGGCGTGGACGCCCTCCCCATCATCGGCCTGATGAGCTTCCTGATCGGGATCGTGATCGCGCAGCAGGGCGCAGTGCAGCTCGAACAATTCGGGCTTGAGGTCTTCACGATCAACCTCGTCGGCCGCGCCTCGATCCGCGAACTGGGCCTGCTGATGACGGCGATCATGGTCGCGGGTCGATCGGGATCGGCCTTCGCCGCGCAGATCGGCACGATGAAGCTGACCGAAGAGATTGATGCGATGCGCACCATCGGCGTATCGCCGATGGAGGCGATCGTGCTCCCGCGCGTCGCCGCATCAACGATCACCATGCCGCTGCTCGGCTTCTATGCCAGCCTCTGCGCGATCGCGGGTGGCGGGCTTTTCTGCTGGGTCGGCCTCGATATCCCGCCGCTCACCTATATCCAGCGGCTGCGCGAAATCATTCCGATGACCGATTTCTGGATCATGCTGATCAAGGCGCCGGTGTTCGGCATATTGATCGGTGTCACCGGCTGTTACGAAGGAATGCAGGTCCGGCAAAACGCCGAGGAAGTCGGGCAGCGCACGACATCCGCGGTGGTTGCCGCGATATTCCTCGTCATCGTCCTCGACGCGATGTTCGCCGTCTTTTTCTCTTCGCTGGGATGGAATTGATGGTCGACGAGACCGAAATCGAGATTCGCGAAGAGCTGGCAGCGGCGGACGCAGTACGCCCCGAGAAGTTCGACAAGGCGATCTGCATCCGCGGCCTTCGTAACCAGTTCGGCGATGCGGTGATCCACGACGACCTCGACCTCGATGTCCACTCAGGCGAGATTCTGGGCGTGGTCGGCGGATCGGGCACCGGCAAGTCGGTGCTGATGCGGTCGATCATCGGATTGCAGACGCCGACCGCGGGCGAGATCGAGGTGTATGGCAAGACGCTCGACACCATCGCCAACGAAGAAGAATCGCGCGACCTGCGGCGGCGCTGGGGCGTGATGTTCCAGGGCGGTGCGCTCTTTTCGACGCTAAGCGTGGCCGAGAATATCCAGGTTCCGCTGCGCGAATATTATCCGCGGCTCGACCAGAAGCTGCTCGACGAGATTGCGGCGTACAAGGTCCAGATGGTCGGCCTGCCGTCAGATGCCGGCCCCAAGTTTCCCGCCGAACTGTCGGGCGGGATGGTGAAGCGCGCCGGCCTTGCCCGCGCGCTCGCGCTCGATCCCGCGCTCCTGTTCCTCGACGAGCCCACGGCCGGCCTCGACCCGATCGGCGCCGCCAAATTCGACGAGTTGCTTCGCGGGCTGGCCGACACCATGGGCCTGACCGTCTTCTTGATCACCCATGACCTCGACACGCTTTATGCAACCTGCGACCGGGTCGCGGTATTGGCAGAAAAGAAGGTGATTGCCGTCGGCACGATCCCGGAACTGCTTGCCACCGAGCATCCGTGGATACAGGATTATTTCAACGGGCCCCGCGGGCGTGCAGCGGCAGGCTGCAACATCGCCACCGAGCGGCAGAATAGGAAAAGCTGATGGAAACACGGTCGAACAATGTGCTCGTCGGCGCTTTCGTCCTCCTCTTCACCGCCGCGCTCGCATTTTTCGTCGTCTGGCTGGCGAACGACAGCGGCGGCGAAAAGCGCGAATATGACATATTTTTCAAACAGTCGGTCGACGGGCTGAACAAGGGCGCGCAGGTGCAGTTTTCGGGCGTCCCTTCGGGGCAGGTGCGCGAGATCGCGCTGTGGCCCGACGATCCGCAGTTCGTTCGCGTCCGCATCGAGGTGAACGAGGGCGTTCCGGTGCTGCAGGGCACGACCGCCGCGCTCGAAGGCGTCGGCTTTACCGGCGTTTCGCAGATCTCGCTCGATGGCGCGGTCAAGGGCGCCCCGCCGATCGCCGACAAGGGGCCCGCCGGCAAACCCGTCATCCCGACCCGCATCGGCGGCCTCGGCGAATTGCTCAACACCGCGCCGCAATTGCTCCAGCGCCTGTCGACATTGACCGAGCGGCTTGCCGAACTGGCCGACGACGAGAATCAGGCGAGCCTGCGCGGTATCCTCAAAAATGTCGAGGCGTCGACCGCGATCCTCGCGCGCAACGGTCCCGCGCTCGAAAAGGCGCTCGCCGACACGCGCATCGCGATCCAGCAGACCGGCAACGCCGCCGAACAGATCGGCAATCTCGCCGCATCGGCGCAGGGGACGATCGACCGCAACGTGGACCCCGCGATGGCGAACCTGCGCGACACGCTGAAATCGGCGAATGCGTCGATGGCGACGCTCGAGCAGGCGATTTCCGACGCGCGGCCCGGCCTCAAGACCTTCAGCGAAACGACAATCCCCGAAGCCAATGCGCTGATCCGCGATCTGCGCCGTACCTCCACCTCGCTGTCCAGCCTGACCGACAAGCTCGACCAGCAAGGTGCGGGCGCGGTTATCGGCGGCAGCAAGCTGCCCGATTACAAGCAATGAGGACCGAAATCATGATCCGCCGCCTCCGCGCCCCGCTCCTCGTCGCCGTCACCGCCGTCTCGCTGACGGCGTGCATCGGCCTCGGCGGAAAGACCCCGCCCTTCCTGCTGACACTCGACGCCGATGCGGCGCCCGTTGCCGGCGGCGCACGCACTGCGGGCGAGGCGGCGACATTGACGATCCTGATCCCGACCGCGCCGCAAAAGCTGCGCACGACGCGCAT
Organism: Sphingopyxis sp.; assembly: GCF_035565275.1. Lineage (GTDB taxonomy): Bacteria > Pseudomonadota > Alphaproteobacteria > Sphingomonadales > Sphingomonadaceae > Sphingopyxis. The sequence goes on along the minus strand of NZ_DATMST010000054.1, from coordinate 1,462 downwards.
TCCGGTGCAGCAGGACGAGGCGAGCGTCGCCTATGTGAAGGACGCGCAATGGGTCGAGGCGCCGTCGCGCCTGTTCCAGCGGCTGGTGTCCGAAACCATATCGGCACGCACCTCGCGCGTCGTGCTGGACGAGGGGCAATATCTGACCGCGCCGGGCGAACAGCTCGCGGGACAGCTCATGGAATTCGGCGTCGATGCGCGCACGAACGAGGCGGTGGTCGTCTATCAGGCGATGCTGGTGTCGGCGGGCGGCAAGACGGTGACGCAGCGCCGGTTCGAGGCGCGCGAAGCGATCGGCGGCAAGGTCGAAGCCAAGCCGGTCGGCGAAGCGCTGACCCGCGGGGCGAACAAGGTCGCGGCCGAAGTCTCGGGCTGGCTCGGCGGCTGATTTCCGCTTCCGCGAGGATTGCCATTTTTCGTCCCCGGTCCTAGAGGCGCCCGGCAGACTATCGCTGCGCAGCCTCTTCCGGGTTTCCGGCTGCGCACATCCTTTCGAGCCCGCAGACTTGAAAGGATCATGCCATGGCGTGGATCATCCTCGCGATCGCCGTTTTCACCGAAATCATCTGGGCGCTCAGCCTCAAATGGGCAGCGACGCTCGGCACCTGGCAAGCGTCGATCGTCCCCGTGTCGCTGAGCTTCCTCAACATGGCACTGCTGGCGTTTGCCATGCGCGGCATTGCCGCCGGCACGGCCTATGCGATCTGGACCGGTCTCGGCGCCGTCGGCGTCATCATCGGCGGCATCTTCTGGTTTGGCGAGAAGGTGAATGGGGTCCAGATCGGCTTCATGGCATTGATCGTGATCGGCGTCGTCGGGACCAAGCTGTTCTCGTCGACCTGATCAGCCGAGCAGGCTCTTCGACGCCTGCTCGGTCACGTCGCGCGACAGGCCCGGCTGGGCGAGGATGCGTTCGAGCTCCCACTTCATCAGCGCCTGCCGCCGCTCGTCGAAGCGCTTCCAGCGGCCGAGCGGCGGGATCATCTTCGCCGCGGTCTGCGGATTCTTCGGATCGAGCGCGATCACGAGGTCGGCGATCAGCCGGTAACCGGCGCCGTCGGCCCGGTGGAACGCCGCCTGATTGCCCGTCAGCGCGCCATAGAGCGAGCGCACGCGATTGGGGTTCGCGAGCGTGAAGTCGGGATGCTGCGCCAGTTCCTTCACCGCATCGACCGCGTCGGGCCGTATCGACCACGCCTGCACCTGGAACCATTTGTCGAGCACGAGCGGATTATCCCGATAGCGCTGGTAGAAGATGTCGAGCGCCGCGATGCGCTCGTCGCTGTCGCCATGCGCGAGCGTCGCGAGCGCCGCCTGGCGCTCGGTCATTCCGTCGGCGTCCGAAAAGACCCGGAAGGCAAGCAAGGCGACGTCTTCCATCCCGGTCGCGGCAAGATAGGCGAGCGCGACGCCGCGCAGACGGCGGCCACCCTTCGCGCCGCGCGACAGGTCGGTCGCGGGC
>NZ_DATMST010000053.1:0-3083 GCF_035565275.1 Sphingopyxis sp. | reverse complement strand
GCGCTGGCGGTCGAGGTGTCGCCGCTGCCCCGGCTTGCCGAGCTGCCGGTGCCGGTCGCGCCATGCGTCGCGCCGATGGCGGCGGACGATTTCCGCCTGACGCACAAGACCAGCCTGCGTGCGGCCTATGACGCGGCGCGGCAGGATAGCGGTGCGACGGAGGTCGTGTTCATCGACGAGCCGGGCTTCGTTACCGAGGGAAGCTGGAGCAATATCTTCGTCGAGCGCGACGGGCTGCTGCTGACGCCGCCGCTGTCGCTGGGCCTGCTTCCCGGCGTATTGCGTGCCGAGCTGATCGAGAAGGGACGCGCGGTCGAATCGCACCTGCGGCTCGCCGATCTCGAAAGCGGTTTTTTCATCGGCAATTCGCTGCGCGGACTGATCCCGGCGCGATTGGCGGACGCTGCGGCAAGCCCGGTCGGGCTGCGATAGGCTGACCTGTCCGCCGCATAGGTAAATTATCAACCAGCGCGCTTGCGAATTGCGGGCGGACGTTATAGGCGCGGCCGCGCGCAATTTTCTGCCATTTCATCCGCCGCTCGCCCTCTCGCAAGGACGCTTTTCCGATGTCGACTTTCAAGCCTCACGTCTCGGCCGCTCTGGGCCGTATCCAGCCTTCGGCAACGCTCGCGATGACTGCGCGCGTCACCAAGCTGAAGGCCGAAGGCGTCGATGTGATCGGTCTGAGCGCCGGCGAGCCCGATTTCGACACCCCGGATTTCGTCAAGGAAGCAGCGATCGAGGCGATCCGGAATGGCCAGACCAAATATACGCTCGTCGACGGCACGGTCGCGCTGAAAGAGGCGATCCGCGGCAAGTTCCGCCGCGACAATGGCCTTGAGTTCGGGCTCGACCAGATTTCGGTCAATGTCGGCGGCAAGCACACCCTGTTCAACGCGCTCGTCGCGACCGTCGATCCGGGCGATGAAGTGATCATCCCCGCGCCCTATTGGGTCAGCTATCCCGATATCGTTGCCTTCGCGGGCGGTACGCCGGTGATCATCGAGGGTACTGCGGCGCAGAATTACAAGATCACGCCCGCGCAGCTCGACGCGGCGATCACCGCAAAGACGCGCTGGGTGATGTTCAACTCGCCGTCGAACCCGTCGGGCGCCGCTTACTCGGGCGAGGAGCTCGACGCGCTTGGCGAGGTGATCCGCCGCCATCCGCATGTGATGGTGATGACCGACGATATGTACGAGCATGTCTGGTACGCCGATTTCGCCTTCACGACCTTTGCCGAGCGGTGCCCCGATCTGATCGACCGTATCCTGACGGTGAACGGCTGTTCGAAGGCCTATGCGATGACCGGCTGGCGCATCGGTTACGCGGGTGGTCCCGCGTGGATCATCAAGGCGATGGGCAAGCTCCAGTCGCAGTCGACATCGAACCCCTGCTCGATCGCGCAGGCCGCCGCCGCCGCCGCTCTCGGCGGACCGCAGCAGTTCCTCGACGACCGCAACGCCGCGTTCAAAAAGCGCCGCGACATGGTCGTCGCGATGCTCAACGACGCGCCGGGCCTCAACTGTCCCGTCCCCGACGGCGCCTTCTACGTCTATCCCGACGCGTCGGGCTGCATGGGCAAGAAGACCCCCGACGGAAAATTGATCGACAGCGACGAAGCGCTGATCGACTATTTCCTCGACGCGGCGAAGGTTGCGGCGGTGCACGGCGGCGCTTTTGGCCTGTCGCCGGCGTTCCGCGTTTCCTACGCGACGTCGGAAGCGGTGCTGAAGGAAGCGTGCGTCCGCATCCAGCAGGCCTGCGCCGCGCTCGGCTAAATTGCGGTTCCGTCCTTGCGCGATAATTTTGTACCGATCGGTCTTGTAATGGCAGCGGCAGAGCCTATTTGCACCTGAACGGCGGTTAACTGCCCGGTTCACCGAATGGTAAGTCATCTTGTTTAAGGTGACGGCCATCACTGCACGGTTGGTCGGGGCGCTCCATATCGTCGGTGTAACCAGGGCGGCCTTGGCCGCGAACAACATAATATGACACGAGGCCCTCTATGCTCTCCATGCTCCGCTCCGACTGGTTTCTGACCATGCTCGCCGGCTTCGCGATTGGCGCGACCTACATCGTCCTCAACGCACCGGCACTCCCGATCCCTGCGTGACGCTGTTACGGCGCACCTTTTTTTCCCGTGCCGTTGCGGCGCTGGTTGCGGGTGCGATCGTCGCGCAATGCGCTCCTGCGCAGGCCGAAAGCGTCATCAAGCTACCTGCGGCTGCTACCGACCCGGCCATCAAGGCAACGCGCGCAACCGCGATACTCGCCGGCGGATGCTTCTGGGGTGTGGAGGGCGTCTTTTCGAATGTGAAGGGCGTGATTTCGGTCGAATCGGGCTATCACGGCGGCAGCGCCGCGACCGCGCGATACGAACGAACCCATGACGGCAAATCGGGCCACGCCGAAGCCGTGCGCATTGTCTATGATCCCCGTCAGGTCAGCTACGGCACCTTGCTGCGCATCCTTTTTTCGGTGGTGGCCGACCCGACGCTGAAGAACCGGCAGGGTCCCGACGCCGGTACGCAGTATCGCGCCGCGATCGTGCCGCTCGATGCGACCCAACGCCAGGTCGCTATCGCCTATCTGGCGCAGATCGGCCGTGGCAGATATTTTGCAAAGCCGATCGTCGCGCCGATTGAAAGCTACAAGCGCTTCTATCCTGCCGAAGCTAATCATCAGGATTTCATGCGCCGCAACCCGTCGAACGGTTATATCGTCCGTTGGGATGCGCCCAAGCTGGCGGCGCTGAAACGGCTGTTCCCCGACAGGGTGCGCGCAACGCCTGCGCCCTGAGTGCGGCCCGGAAACCCGCATGGTTCCGCCACTGGTCGCGGTTGAAGACTCATTCGTCGCAAATCGCTGGTTCGCCCCGCGCGCCTGCGTGACGAACGTAACGACCGACGGGGTCGGGAAATATATATAAGTCGCAGGTGCGGGGTTTGAATGAAGTTTGAGTTTTCCGTCCGGCCGCTCCTCGCTGTGTCGATGGGCGCCGCGGTGCTTGCAGGCTGCGTCAGCAGCGCCGCGATCGTGCCGCAACCGCGGACGCAGCCGCAACAGACGGCCACGCGCGG
>NZ_DATMST010000052.1:0-9225 GCF_035565275.1 Sphingopyxis sp. | reverse complement strand
AGCGAGAGCGGCTGGATCCGCGGCCGCAACCAGGATGGATCGTGGGCGACCCCCTTCAACCCCTATAAATGGGGCGACGCCTTCACCGAAGGCAACGCGCTCCACTATAGTTGGGCGGTGATGCAGGACGTCCACGGGCTGATCGATCTGATGGGTGGGCGCCAGAAATTCGTCGACCGGCTCGATGCGATTTTCACCACCCCGCCGGTCTTCGACGACAGCTATTACGGCCAGGTGATCCACGAGATCCGCGAAATGCAGATCGTCGACATGGGCCAATATGCCCATGGCAACCAGCCGATCCAGCACATGCCCTATCTCTACAATTGGGCGGGTGCGCCGTGGAAGACGCAGCATCATGTGCGCGACATCATGGCGAAGCTCTATTCGTCGGCGCCCGATGGTTATCCGGGCGACGAGGATAACGGCCAGACCTCGGCCTGGTATGTCTTCTCGGCTTTGGGCTTCTATCCGGTCGCCTCGGCAACGGGCGAATATGCGATCGGCAGCCCGCTGTTCCAGAAGGCGGTGCTGACGATGCCCAACGGCAAGACGCTGACGATCAACGCCGCGAACAACAGCAATGCGAACGTCTATCTCCAGTCGGTCGCGCTCGGCGGGAAGCCGCAGAGCAAGACCTATTTCACCCATAGCGCTTTGTCGCAGGGCGGCACGGTCGACTTCGTGATGGGCGCCAAACCCAACAAGCAATGGGGCACCGCCCCCGCCGATGCGCCCTTCTCGATCAGCGCGCCGTCCAAATGAATTCGGAGATGAACATGACCCAGAGCCGCCGCGAGATCATGGCCGGCGCCGGCGCGCTCGCGCTGGCGGCCGCAATGCCCGCCGCAGCACGCGCCGCTGCTGGCGGTTTCGTCAGCAAGCGCCCCGCGCCCGCGCAGCGTGCTTTTACCAGCCCCGCGATCGAGGCCGAGATCGCGCGCGTGAAGGCGAAGATCGCCGACCCCGAACTCGCGTGGCTGTTCGAGAATTGCTACCCGAACACGCTCGACACGACGGTGCAGACGGGCACGCTCGACGGTCGCCCCGACACCTTCGTCATCACCGGCGACATCGAGGCGATGTGGCTGCGCGACAGCTCGGCGCAGGTACAGCCCTATATCCACCTCGTCGCCAAGGACGCGAAGCTCAAGCGCCTGTTCCAGGGGCTAATCCAGCGGCAGGCGCGCTGCATCCTGATCGATCCCTATGCCAATGCGTTCGACAAGGATCCGACCGCGCCGTCGAAACTCGAATGGTCGCAGACCGACAAGACCGAGATGAAGCCCGGCGTCGCCGAGCGGAAGTGGGAAATCGACTCGCTATGCTATGCGATGCGGCTGTCCCACGAATATTGGACGCGAACGAAGGACAAGGCGCCGTTCGACGACACATGGTCGCGCGCGATGAAGCTCGCGGTGGCGACCTTCCGCGAACAGCAGCGCAAGGACGGCCCGGGTCCCTATAGTTTCCAGCGCCCCGCGCTCCAGCCCACCGACAGCCTGATGCTGAGCGGCTATGGCGCGCCGACGAAGAAAGTCGGGCTGATCCACTCGATGTTCCGCCCGTCGGACGACGCCTGCCTCTATCCCTTCCTGATTCCGTCGAACCTGTTCGCGGTGTCGGTGCTGCGCAAGATCGCGACCGTCCACCGCGAAGCGCGCGGCGATAACGCGTCGGCGACCGACGCCGAGGCGCTCGCCGCCGAGGTCGATGCCGCGTTGAAGGCGCATGCGCTGATCGACGACGGCAAGGGCGGTCAGGTCTGGGCCTATGAGATCGACGGCTTCGGCAACTATGTCTTCATGGACGACGCCAATGTGCCGAGCCTGTCGGGGCTGCCGCTGATCGACGTCGTCGACAAGAAGGACCCGATCTTCCTGCGCACCGCGGCGCTCGCCTGGTCCGGCCGCAATCCCTATTTCTTCAAGGGCACGGCGGCCGAGGGGATCGGCGGGCCGCATATCGGCCTCGACATGATCTGGCCGATGTCGATCATCACCCGCGCGATGAACGCCGACGACGATGCGACGATCCTGCAATGCCTGCGCTGGCTGAAGACGACGCACGGCGGCACCGGCTTCATGCACGAAAGCTTCCACAAGGATGATCCCAAGAACTTCACGCGCAGCTGGTTCGCCTGGGCGAACGCGCTGTTCGGCCAGTTGATCGTCGAGGTCGCCGACAAGCGCCCCGCGCTGCTGGCACGGCCGCTGTGAGCGGGGAGGCGACGATGATCACCACCAGCCGCCGCCAGCTTCTCGCCACCACAGGCCTGCTCGCGCTCGGCGGGGCGATCCCTGCCGGCTGCTCGCGATCGGTGGCGGGCGGTGCCGCGCTTGCGCCGGGCAAGGCGAACCTCTTCATCGGCACCGGCGGGCATGGCCACACCTTCCCGGGCGCATCGCTGCCGTTCGGGATGGCGCAGCTCAGCCCCGACACGAACACCCACGGCTGGGATGCCTGCTCGGGCTATCATCAGAAAGATGGCTCGATCATGGGGTTCAGCCATACCCATCTTTCGGGCACCGGCATCGGCGACATGCTCGATGTCCTCGTCGTGCCGACGCGGCGCGATCTGAAGCTCGAACCCGGCACGATCGAAAAACCCGGCGAAGGCTATCGCCAGCGTTATTCGGACGAACATGCCGAGCCCGGCTATTATCGCGTGAAGCTCGAGACCGGCGTGCTCGCCGAACTCACCGTCACCGAACGCTGCGGGCTGCACCGCTATCGCTTCGGTAACGGGCCGGGCCATATCCTGATCGATTTCGCGCACGCGATCGAGGATGACTGGGACAAGGGCGTCGTCGTCGAGGCCGCGTCGCTCGAGCTCGGCGACGATGGCACGCTCACCGGGGGGCGGCAGGTCAATCGCTGGGCCAAGGGCCGGCGCATCCATTTCGCGATGCAGATGTCGCGGAGGCCCGATCGCGTGCAATTTTTCGGTGACGACGGCACCCCCGCCTCCGACGGCGCGAAGTCGATCAAGGGCAGCAAACTCAAGGTCGCCTTCTTCTTCGACGATGCCGGTGGCCAGCCGATCCTTATCAAGACAGGGCTTTCGGCGGTCGACGTAAAAGGCGCGCGCGACGCGCTGGCGCAGGAGGTTCCCGCCTGGGACTTCGACGGCGCCGTCAAGGCCGCGCGCGGCACCTGGGCGAAGGCGCTCGGCGGCATCCGCGTGTCGGGCGGCACCGAGGCGCAGCGCGTCATCATGACGAGCGCACTCTATCACGCGCAACTCGCGCCGACGCTCTTCACCGATCGCGACGGCCGCTATGTCGGGCTCGACCGCGAGGTGCACCGTGCCGAGAAGGGCGAGGAGGCGTTCAGCACCTATTCGCTGTGGGACACGTATCGCGCGCTCCATCCGCTGCTGACCTTGATCGATCCCGACCGCGCCGCGCTGCTCGTGCGCGACATCTGCCGCCAGACCGCGCAGAACCCGGCAGGGCCGCTCGTCTGGCCGCTGCAGGGGGTCGAGACCGCGTGCATGATCGGCTGGCACGGCGTGTCGGTGCTCGCCGAGGCGCACGCCAAGGGCATCAAGGCCGACTATGCCGCAGCCTGGCCGAATATCCGCCGCCGCGCCTTCGACCGCGAATACAAGGATATCGACAGCACGCTTGGCCGCGGTTTCTATTACGACCTCGGCTATATCCCGTGCGACGAGGTGTGGGAATCGGTCAGCCGGACGCAGGAATATGCCTATGACGACTGGGCGATGGCGCACCTCGCCGACGCCGTCGGCGCGGAGGACGACGCGGCGGCGCTGCGCAAGCGCGCGCAAAACTATCGCGGCGTCATCGACCCCGAAACCCGCTTCGCGCGCCCGCGCTTCAGGGACGGCAGCTGGTGGAAGGATTATGACCCCGTCCAGATCGGCCACAACGTCAAGAAATGGCGCGACTATACCGAGGCGAACGGCTGGCAGGCGACCTTCCTCAACCAGCATGACATCTATGGCCTGATCGAGCATTTCGGCGGCGACGCCGCGTTCGAGAAACAATTGGACGCGCTGTTCAACGCGCCCTCGACCCTGCCCGACAATGCGCCGCCCGACATTTCGGGGCTCGTGGGCCAATATGCCCACGGCAATGAACCGAACCACCATGTCGCCTATATGTATGCTTGGTGCGGCGCGCCCTGGAAGGCGCAGGCGATGGTCCGGCGGTTGCTCGTCGACATGTACAAGAACGACCCCGACGGCGTGATCGGAAACGACGATTGCGGGCAGATGAGCGCATGGTTCATCCTCTCGGCATTGGGCTTCTATCCGGTCGATCCCGTCAGCGCGATTTACGTCTTCGGATCGCCGCTGTTCGACCTCGCCGAGGTAACGGTGGGCGCGGGCAAGACGCTGACCGTCCGTGCGGAGGGCAATGGTCCCGACCGTCCTTACGTGCAGTCGGTTCGCTGGAACGGCAAGCCGTGGACTCGCAACTGGATCGCTCACGCCGACCTGATCGCAGGCGGTGAACTCGTCTTCGAGATGGGCGCCAAGCCTTCGCAGTTCGGCACGGCGCATGCTGACCGGCCGCCTTCCTTCGATTCTCCTGCACGAGCCAAGACGTAATTCTGGTAGCAAAAAGAAAATGATAAGAACGGAATCTCTCGTGAAACCTCTCCAAACGCCGCCGTCTGCCGGAACCGAAACGCTGTTTTTGTTTGCCGGCCGGGCTTCGGCCTTGCGCTGCAACCCGGCGCCCTTCAGAAGCCTCGACGATCAAGCGAGGGGATGGCGCTGATGGATGGTTCTGTAACAGACCGCGGCGAGGCGCGCCTGTTTGCCGGCGTCGAGCTGGGCGGCACAAAATGCATCTGCACGCTCGCCACAGGGCCGGGCGATATTCGGGACCAGCGGACGATCGCGACCACGGTGCCGTGGGAAACGCTGCCCGCGATCAGGGCTGTGCTCGATAGCTGGGCCTCGGCGCACGGCTTCTGCAGTCTCGGCGTCGCATCCTTCGGCCCGATCCGGCTCGATCCCGGCAAGGCCGATTATGGCCAGATCGGCGCAACGAACAAAGCCGATTGGGAAGGGGCCGACCTGCTCGGTCCGCTGCAATCGGCCTTCGATGTTCCGATCGGGTTCGACACCGACGTCAACGGCGCCGCACTCGCGGAAATTCGTTGGGGAAGCGGGCGCGGCCTCGACGATTTCGCTTATGTCACTGTGGGCACGGGCGTCGGGGTCGGGCTGATCGTCCATGGCAAGCCGACGCGCGGCTTCGGCCACAGCGAGATCGGCCATGTCTTGGTGCCGCGCCTGAAGGGCGACGCCATGGTGAGCGTTTGCCGTTTCCACGATGACTGCGTCGAGGGATTGGCATCGGGTACGGCGCTTAAGGCTCGGCTGAGCGGTCGGTCGTTGTCCGATGTGGCGGCAGATGATCCGGTGTGGGATCCGATCGTGCACACACTCGCGACAATGGTACATGACCTCGCCTGCACGGCCGGTCCAATGCGTGTCGCGATGGGCGGCGGCGTTCTCTCCGGCCAGCCGCACCTGCTTCCGCGGATCAACGCGAAGCTCGAGGTCAGCCTTGCCGACTATATGCAGCTTCCCGGCGACGGCGCTTATGTCATCTCGCCCGAACTCGGGACGATGGCGGGTCCGCTGGGCGCAATCGCGCTGGCGATGGAGGCGGTCGAAAGCGCAGGCATCCATGCGGCTCGGTGAAGCCCGGGCTTCGCGTCGGCCATTGGACAGTTCGCCCGCGCGGCGGCACAAGGGCGTCATGAAACGCCTGTCCGCCGCTGCCGCGATGCTCGCTCTCCTGCCGATCCAGTCCTTCGCCGAACAACCGGCGCCCGATCCGCTCGGCTTCGTCGACCCGATGATCGGCACCGGCCCCGAAGGGCACACCTTCCCCGGCGCGACTGCGCCCTTCGGCATGGTTCAGCTGTCGCCCGACACCGACGCGACGTGCCAGATCCGCGACTGTTACGATCATGCGGCGGGCTACAGCTATAACGACCCGACGATTCAGGGCTTCAGCCACACGCATTTCTCGGGCGCAGGTCATTCGGACCTCGGCGACATCCTCGTCATGCCGCAGGTCGGTGACTTCAAGCTCGATCCGGGCGATCCGGAACAGCCCGGCTCGGGCTATCGCCAGCGTTTCGACCATGCGACCGAGAAAGCGAGTCCCGGCTATTATGCCGTCACGCTCGCCGATAGCGGCATCCGCGCCGAACTCACCGCGGGCACGCGCGTCGGCATCCATCGCTACAGCTTCCCGGCGGGCAAGGACGCGCACCTGCTGCTCGATCTCCGCTCGTCGCTCTACGATTATCCCGGCAAGATCCTCTGGTCGGGGCTGCATCTTCGCCCCGACGGCACGCTTACCGGTTTCCGCGAGACGCGCGGCTGGGCGCCGGGGCGCAAGCTCTATTTCGCGATGCGCTTCTCGGCGCCGCTCAAGGCCCACGCCTTCCTCGATCGCGAAGAGAAGGTCGCGTACAAGGGCTTTCAGGCGCCCGGCCGCGGCAGCGACGCGCTCGCCGAAAAGCTCGGCAAGGCGCTCGAAGCGCGGCTCGATTTTGGCGCGCTGACCACGCCACTCGAAGTGCGCGTTGCGCTCTCGGGCGTCGACGAGGCTGGCGCTATCGCCAACCTCGACGCCGAGGGCGCCGGCTTCGACGCCGTTCGCACACGTACCGAAAGCGAGTGGCGCAAGGCACTTGGCGCGCTTCAGATCGAAGCACCCGCCCCGATGCGCACCAACCTCTACACCGCCCTCTACCACAGCCTGCTCGCGCCAAGCGTGTGGAGCGACGTCGACGGGCGCTATCGCGGCCCCGACGATCAGGTCCACGCCGCAAAGGATTTCACCTTCCGTTCGACCTTTTCGCTGTGGGACACGTTTCGTGCGCTGCATCCCCTGCTGACCCTTGTCGCGCCTGACCAGACCAACACCGATATCGTCAAATCGCTCGTCGCGAGCCGCAAGCATAGCCCGCACGGCATCCTGCCCGTCTGGCAGTTCCACGGCCGCGAGACTTGGACGATGATCGGCTATCACGCCGTTCCGGTGATCGCCGACGCCTATCTGAAGGGCGTGGGCGATTTCGACGCGAACGAGGCTTTGGACGCGATGGTCGCGAGTGCCGAATATGCCCCCTACGGCGGGCTCGGCGACTATATGAAGCTCGGCTATGTCGCGATCGACCGCGAGCCCGAGGCGGCGTCGAAGACGGTCGAATATGCCTATGACGACTGGACGATCGCGCGGATGGCCGAGAAGATGGGCCGGAATGACATTGCGGACCGCTTCTACAAGCGCGCGGGTTACTGGCGGAACAGCTTCGATGCGAAGACCGGCTGGCTGCGCGCGCGCAAGGCCGACGGCAGCTTCCGTACCCCGTTCGACCCGACCGCAATCAACTATGGCTCGGACTATACCGAGGGCAATGCGTGGCAATATAGCTGGTTCGTGCCGCAGGATCAGGCCGCGCTCTTCCGCATCCTCGGCGGCGATGCGAAGACGGTCGCGAAGCTCGATGCGATGTTCGACTATGACAATAGCAAGCTCGACTACAGCCATGCCGAGGATATCGCCGGGCTGATCGGCCAGTATATCCACGGCAATGAGCCGAGCCACCATGTCGCCTATCTCTACGCCTATGCCGGCGCACCCTGGCGCACGCAGGAGCGGCTGAAGCAGATCGTCGAAAGCCAGTACAAGCCGACTCCCGACGGCCTGTCGGGCAATGACGACCTTGGCCAGATGTCGGCGTGGCTCGTCTTTACCGGGCTTGGGTTCTATCCGGTCGCGCCGGGGGCGAACCAATATGTGATCGGCCGGCCCTTCGTCGACCGCGCGGTTCTGAACCTGCCCGGCGGCAAACGCTTTACCGTCGAAACCGCGGGCCTGTCAGATGCCAACCCCTATGTCGGCAAGGTCGAACTCAACGGCAAGCCGCTGACGCGAAGCTGGATTTCGGATGCCGAAATCCGCAGCGGCGGAACGCTACGCTTCACGATGCAGGCCAAGCCCGACACCGCTTGGGGCCGGATGCCCGATGCGCGCCCTTATTCACTGTCGACCACGCAGCGCGCACGCTGAGACCGATTTCGGCAAAAGGCGGACGGGATCGGGAGCGCCATTGCGCAAAAAGGGGACGACAGGGGGGCATAACGTGCAGGGGGCTTTGGCCAACTCTGCCGCAAGCTTGCGGCAAGAGCCAGAATCCCGGCCGTGGCGCCATGGATCCCGGGTATATGCGATGAACATTCCCTCCCTCCGGCGGACACGAACATCGAGCGCCACCGGGGCGCCGCGGGCAATGCCGTCATGGCAAAGCTTGCTCATGACTGCATATTATGGTCAGCCTGTCCGCAGGCGTGGACGCTCCGCGTTCGTCGGTGGATGTCGAGGGGTAAATGCGGAAAGTGGGAAGACGCCGGCTGCTCATTCTTTTGTGTGCTGGCGGGCTGAGCGGCTGCGCATCGGCGTCGATCGACGAATTGCGCAAGCCGGCGATTGCCGTGCCGGAACGATGGTCGGTGGAAACGGGCGCGTATCCGGCTGCAACGGCTTCCTACTGGACGCGGCTCGGCGACCCGCTGATCGATCGCCATGTCGAGCGCGCGCTCGACAATAATCGCGATATCGCCCAAGCCGCCGCGCGCGTGGCGCAGGCGCGGGCCGGGGTTCGCGCCGCGCGCGCCGGCTATTTCCCGCAGGTGACGGCGTCGGGCGGCGTGCAGCGCGATGTCGGCGACCTTGCCGACGATCGGCTGCAATTTTCGCTCGGCGCCGACGCCCAGTGGGAAATCGACTTGTTCGGCCGTATCGGGGGCGACGTCGCGGCGTCGCGCGCCGATCTCGCTTCGACGGGCTATGGTCTCGCCGATCTTCAGCGGCTGATCGTCGGGCAGGTGGCGCAGACGACCGTTTCGGCGCGCGCGCTAGCCGTACAACTCGCGATCGCGCGCGAGACGCTCGCGATCCAGGACGATAATTTGCAGATTGCCCGCTGGCGGCTGGAGGCGGGGCTGGTTTCGAGCCTCGACGTAGAGCAGGCTACGACGCAGCGCGCGCAGACCGCCGCGAGCATTCCGGCACTCGAACGCGACCTTGCGCAGGCCGCGAACAGCATCTCGACGCTGATCGGCGAGGCGCCCGGACCGGTGCGTGTTGCGATCGATGCCGATGCCGCCGGCATACCCGTTCCGCCCGACGTCGCCGGGCTCGACACGCCGGCGAGCGTCCT
>NZ_DATMST010000051.1:0-16479 GCF_035565275.1 Sphingopyxis sp. | reverse complement strand
AGTTGCGACTACGCGATCTTTGGAGCTTTTGCTGGTACCGCTAAGTCGTTCTCACCTGCAACCGGCGAAGCCGGTGAACGCGTCCTTCGCAATCTTGTTATCCCCGGCGTTCAGGCTCTGACAATCTGCGCGATGCCAATGCGAGGCGCTGGCCTGCCGGGGAGCCGGGCAAAGGAGGATTTCATGAAAATCTGTTCGCATCACGCGGTTCTGGTCCTGGCGATTCTGGGCTTGCCGGCCTGTGCATCGACAGCGCGTGTCTCTCCGGTCAGCGCGCAGGCGAGCGGTGCGGCGCCGCTACCCGTGCTGATCCGGCAGACCATACGCACCGAAATGACGATGCAGGCGCTTTTCATGGGGCGGCTGCACCTCGATCCTCACGGATGCCTACGGGGCGACAGCGACGAAGGCCCGATCATCGTCTGGCACCACGATACCGGCATAGAGAGGACGCCCGACGGTCGTACCCGCATCACAGACAGCACGACGGGGAATGCCGTCCATGTCGGCGACGAAATCGCGCTGAGCGGCGGCTACAGGGCAGGGGCTCTGAGCAATGTCACCGAATCGGTGCCAGAGCCCTGTCGCACGCCAAAGCGCTTTTTTATCGCGGGGCGCGTGATGAGCGAGGCGCAGCGGCAGGACATACTTGCACGCCAGCGCCGCCAGCCGGCGGCGCCGTTGCCCGTCGGCGCACCGCCCGCGCCAACGGTTCGGCGCTGAGATCGCACCACTGGAAGGCGTGGCGATTACTCACCGCACCTCTCGGGCTATATGTTGCATGGATGCAGGGATAGGTGTGACTACCAAGCGATGGGCGGTCCTCGCCGCACTGATCTTCACGGCGCCCGTCGCCGCTCAGGATCTCCCCACCGATCAGCTGGAGCGGCACGCCGATGTGGTGCGCCAGGACATGGTCCTGAAATCGACAATGGGGAACGGCCCGGCGCACCGGAATGATCGCGCACGCCGCGCGACACCGCAACAGGTTGCCGCTTGTTCAAATAAAGCGCGGTTCCGCAGCGAATATGGCGTGAACCATCCCAAGGTGCGAAAGCTCTACGACCTGTGTCGCAGCATCAGTCGCTGAACGCTTTCGTGCGCTAAACGACGACTGAAAGGGAGCGGCGCGCAGGCGCCGCTCCCCGACGGTCATGTCGTTTGCAGGGGTTTGCCGACATTCTCGGCCGCACTCGCTTCGCCGCCCGGCGCCTTGGCCGCGTGGCCGCAGTCGCCCGAACTCTTGGACATGACCTTGGGCTGCTGCCCCGCCCCGAGGGAGGTGACCTGAACGCTGCGGCTGCATGTTCCATTGCCGATGCTGGTGGAAGAGAAGCGATAACTCACCGTCCCCGCGGGTAGCGAGCCGAAGCCGGCAAGGTTCATCATGCCAAGCGCGTTCGGTTCGCGCTGCAGCGTATGCACCTGCTGCATCATCATCTCGGTTTGCCGGTGCATTGCCGCTGCGATCCGGTCGAACATGGCGAAGGGGGCGGCTTCGAAAGGATCGGTCCACTGGACCGGAATGAGCTTCACCGCCGGTACCACGGTCACCTTCGGTGCGACTTCGCCTTGATATTCGATCCGGGCGACCGAACCGTCGGGCAGGCCGACTTTCATCACCCGGGTATCTGCGGTTGCCGCTACCGCCGTGCCTGCGGCTGCCAACGCCGCGATGCTGGCGAAGACGGCCGTACGGATTTTACGCGTCAATCGTCCTCCTGTGTTGATGGTGGAAACGGAAATCTATCCGGCGAAACTGAACGCAGAATGACTCGGCGGGTCCGAGTTGAGTCGCTCCTTACCCTGCGCGCCGATCGGATAATTGCCGCAGCAGAGCGCGTGCGGACCGGTTGGCGAGCAGCAAAGCCGGGGCGGGGCTTCGCCGATCAGGCAGGGCAAATCTGACCTGCGTTTCCCGGCGGGGTCCCGGATCTCGAACGGGATGCCTTCGCTCCGGCAATAGCGCTCGGCGGCACCGGGGGTCGCAAACCGAAGCTGCACTTGCGCTAGCGGATCGCCACCTCCGGCCCAGCCGGTGAGAGGATCCGCTCTGGGACGCCAGCGCGGAGCAAAACGCAATCGCCACCGGCTCGCCTGCGCGCGGCCCGCACGGTTGGTGCCGATGGGCAGAGGCTCGATAATCGCCCGGGCGTCGGGCGGCAGCGCGCAAATGCGATGTTCGGCTGGCCATTGATTATCGTTGGCTGCCACCGCCGGCACGACTTGTACTGTGGCGCCCGGCAGGCTCGGCCCGGGACCGAAGTCCCGGGCCTGCCCGTCAAGCCGCCCGCGCATTGACCGGAATGCGGCGGACGTTCTCGTTCACCGCCTCCGACTTGGGCAGGGTGATGGTGAGCACGCCATTCTGGAACGTCGCGCTCGCCTTGTCGCGTTCGACACCGCGCGGCAGGCCGATCCGCCGTTCGAAGCGGCCGTAGCTGCGTTCGGTGTAGCCGCGGTCCTTGTCCTCGACCTCGGACTTCTTCTCGCCGCGGAGCGTCAGAACGCCTTCCTCGACGGTGATCTCGACATCCTTCTCATCAAGACCGGGAAGCTCGGCAATCACCCGAACTTCGGTGTCGGTCTCGCCGAACTCGAGGTTCGGCCACGACGGCTCGCGGCTGAAGCCACCGAACGTCGGCATACCGAACCCGCGGAAGACATCGTCGAACAGGCGATTGACGTCGCGGTGAAGCGACACAAGCGGATGATCGCCCCGTTCACGTTCGGCGCTCACCGGAACAGGGAGCCGGTTCTCCTGCCGGCTCCAGGGGATCAGATCACGAATAGCCATGATAGCATCTCCTTTCTGGCTAGAGAGTTTCAGCGTGGCTCGCCGCCGCTGCGGGCGGCGAGCCGGTGCCCCGATCAGGCCGCTTCGAGGTCTTTCTTCTTCGGCGCTTCCAGGCGATCATTGGCAGGGGAACTGCCGCCGATCTCGATCTTGCGCGGCTTCATTGCCTCGGGGACGACGCGCCGCAGATCGATTTTCAGCAAACCATTATCGAAGTCGGCGGAGGCGACTTCGACATAGTCGGCAAGCTGGAAGCGCCGTTCGAAGGCGCGGGCCGCAATGCCGCGGTGTAGATACTGCCCCTCGTCATTATCCTCGCCGCGCTTGCCGCTGATGATGAGTTGGTTCTGCTGGGCCACCACCTCGATATCCCCGGGACGGAAGCCCGCCACCGCAAGCGTGATGCGGTAACTGTCCTCGCCCTGTCGCGAAAGATCGAAAGGCGGATAGCCTTCGCCGGCGTCGCCGCGAAGATCGGTCTCGAGGAGATCGAACAAGCGATCAAAGCCAACCGTGGAGCGCCGATAGGGCGCAAAATCAAAACTGCTTCTCATTTTCCAAATCCTCCAAAATTGAGCAATTTGGGCGTGAGAAACGCCGGAGAGAGCCGGCGCTCTCATTTGACCCACCGGGCCCGGCTTCGGCACCCGGCGATAAAAAGTTAGGAAGCGGAAAATCGCTTTCAAGAGATTTTTTGCGATCGGACTCCGCTCAGACGGATTGACGCGCGAGCGACGAATGGCCGCTATATGCGATTGGTACCGAAAAGCTGCCTGACGGCAATCGGCCGAACTCGGATCATGCGAGCGATGGCTTCCTAAGTACCGCGCCGACGCTCGATCATCCTGCTTAGCTCAAGGGGGAAGTCGACTTCAGCCTCGACTGCCTGAAATCTCTTCTTGAGTTCTGCGATCCGGAGGAGCGAAGCCGAGTTTGCTTCCCCGTCTCGCCCGTCGAGGTCCGCGCGATAGGCAAGTTCGAGGACGAACAACCGGACAAACTCGGCAAGGTCCGGTAGCCCCATCTCGCGAAACCCGGCCCGAGCCGCGCCCCAGTTCAGGACGCTCGCGTCGGTTGGCACCGCAATCCTGCGATCTCCGGTCATGAAGCTTACCACGACTGCCGTGTTCCATATCAGGATGTCAGTATTACTCATCTTGTCCGCGCCGCCGGCAGAAATCCTCTGTGCGATGTCGCGTAGGACCGTCTCTGAGGTGCGGGGACTGTCAGGGTCGGCGGTTACTTGCGCCGAGATCCGAGTAAGGGGGTGCGCAAATCTGCGCGCGAGCAAAGCTAGCAGCATAGTGGCAGCGTGGGCACGAGCATGCCGGGAAGGACGGGCGCGGCGCGGGCGCGGCGCCGCACCAGTGCGTTGCTATGCGCCAGCCGCGCTTGTCCCGATGCGTCCTGCCGGTCGCCGACGGTGACGCCGTGAAAGGATGTTGCCGCGCATAGGAAAGCCTCGCGCGCGCCGTTGGCCTCGATCGGTGCAGTGGCGGGGATAAGCTGCCAAGGCAGTGCGTCGGTAAGGTCGCCGCCCATGAGCCGCGTGATGAGCGGCACGAGGAATAGGCGCGCAATCGTCAGCGCCGCTGCCGGATTTCCTGGCAGCCCGAGAATATGGGCGGCTCCGGCCGTTCCATACCACACCGGTTTTCCGGGTTTCATATCGACGTCGGCAAATGCGATTTTGAGCCCGAGCGGAGCGAAGGCGCCCCGGCCGAAATCGCGATCGCCGCGCGACGCGCCGCCGACGACGACAATGATATCGGCTTCCGCGGCCTGTTTGGCGCTCGCGATAGCTTTAGGATCGTCGGAAAGTCTGGCCTTCGAAACGACCTCTGCGCCCGCCGATCGACACATGAGATCAATCGCGGCGGTCAGGCTGTCCGGGATAGGAAATGCCGCCGCGGCCGCTGAGCCGGGGACGAAAATCTCGTCTCCCGTCGCGAGAAGCTGAATGCGTGGGCGCCGCGTGACGCTGAGCTGGCCATGATCGCCTGCGGCCGCAACTAACACCGTTGCGGGCGTGATTTTCGTGCAGGGCGGCAGGAGCTGTTGTCCCCGCGCAAAGTCCGAGCCCCGTCGCCTTATGTGCGGTTTTCCGCGTGGCGGGGCGGCGATCGTCACCTCGGAACCGATCTGGCGGCAATATTCGATCATGACGACGCGGTCGGCACCGTGGGGGAGCGGAGCGCCGGTCATCACGCGCATCGTTTGACCGGGGCCGATCTCGCCGGCGTCGCTGCTGCCGGCGTAGCTGGTACCGACTTGAGTCAGCGTCGAGGATCCATTTTCGAGATCGCTGGCGCGAACCGCGTAGCCGTCCATTGCCGCGCAATCGAAGCGGGGGGAATCGAGACGGGCATGGACGGGCTTGGCAAGATAGCATCCGCCCGCATCGGTTAGCGAAAGGCTGATCGCATCGAGCGGCGTGGCAAGGGCCGCCAGAATCGCCAACGCCGTGTCGTAGCTGATCGAGGCGGCGCATTCGGTGGCATCGGTCAGGGTGCCGAGTTTAGTCATGCTCCGTCCGCGCCATATTCTCGACACCTGCAGGCGTGAGCTCCGCCAAGCCAACGGCCGCGCCAATGAGGATCAGCGTCGGCGCATCGGCGGCGAAGGATTTGACGGCAAGGTCGAGCAGATCGAGCCGCGTCGCCAGTCGTCGTTCCTCGGGGGCGCTGACGTGGCACGCGATCATCACCGGCATGTCGCCGGACATTCCGGCCCGCATAAGGCCGCGCATAATCTCGCCCGCTGCCTCGCGCCCCATGTAGAAGGCGAGCGTCGAGCCGTCCTGCGCGAGCGATGTCCAGTCGACGTCGAGCGCTGCGCCGCGCTTGCTGTGCGCCGTCACAAATCGGACGTCGCGCGCGACGCCGCGAAGTGAGAGCGACATGCCGGCCGACGCGGCGGCAGCGCTCGCGGCAGTGATGCCTGGGCAGATGCGGACGGAAAAGCCTGCATCGTGCAGGGCCTTGATTTCCTCGGTCGCCCGGCCGAAGAGGACCGGGTCGCCGCCCTTGAGGCGCACGACGCGCTTGCCCGCGCGCGCGGCGGCGACGAGCAGCGCGTTGATGGTCGTCTGATCCTTGGAGTGGCGGCCCGAGCGTTTGCCGACGCTCTGGCGCTGCACGCCGGGCGGGATCAGCGCGAGCACGCCATCGCCGACCAGTGCATCATAAAGGACGATGTCGGCCCGCTCGATCAATCTTACAGCTTTCATCGCCAGCAGTTCGGGATCGCCGGGGCCGGCGCCGACCAGCCACACCGTGCCGGGGGCAAAATCGTCAGGCTGCATTGCTGGTCTCCTCGCTGAGAATCCGCCCGAGCGCAGGGCGGCATGAGCCGCAGTTGGTACCTGCGCCCAGCGCCGCGCCGATAGCCGCGACGTCGGCTAGCTTCTGGTCGCGGATCGCGGCGGTGATCGATTTCAGGCCGACGTCGAAGCAGACGCAGATGACCGGGCCGCGGTCGGCCTGTATGCCGGGCGCTCGGCCTGCGAGCAGCGTCGGCGCGACCGTCGGTGCAGCCAGTTGCGCGATCAGCCAGTCGCGCGGTGGCAGTTCGCCGCTTTCGGTGACGAAGAGTGCGCCCGTGAGGCGATCGTTCGCGACGATGGCGACGCGGCGCGTGCCCCGGGCCGCATCCTGCGCCTCGATGCGCTCGCCCTTGGGGAGCAGGGCTTCGATGGCTTTGAGGTCGCCATTGCCCGCGAGCTCCCAAAGGACCCCGGACGGCACCGCGACGCGCGTCGCCCATAGACAGCGCGGCGTGTCGGCAAGCTCGCTGGCCAGGAGCAGGAAGCCGCGCCATTTGGGGGTGACGGCGGCGATCGACGCCGGGGTGCGCTTGAAGCCCGGCTGGCCCGACACGGGGTCGACGAGCGGGCGCGGAAGCAGCCCGGTTCGCCCGCCGCTCGACGTGCGGTCGGACCAGTGTATCGGTACGAATAGCTCGCCGGGGCGCTGGCCGGCGTGGAAGGCGACGCGGTAGAGGCTGTCGCCCTGCGGGGTTTCGACGCGTGCGAGGTCGCCGTCGGCGAGTCCCAGACGCGCGCCATCATCAGGGTGGATCTCGACGAGCGGCTCCTCGCGGTGGCGCGCGAGCTTGGGGGCCAAGCCGGTGCGCGTCATCGTGTGCCATTGGTCGCGGTAGCGCCCCGTGTTGAGCGTCAGCGGCCATTTGGCGAGCGGTTCGGGAAGGACCTTTTGCACGACGGAGACGAGGCGCGCGCGGTGGTCCTCGGTCGAAAAACGCCCGTCGGCGAAAGGATGGTCGCCGCCCCAGCGAAACGGCTCCATCGCGTCATAGGCGCCGTTGCCGCCCAGCGCTGCGCCCGGCAGCGCGAACAGTCGGGCACCGTCGTTATCGTAATTCGAAAGCCGGCAATGCTCGCGCCAGATGTCAGCGGGGCGGTCGTAGGCGAAGGCGGTTTTCCACCCCATCCGCCGCCCGATCTCCTTGACGATCCACCAGTCGGGCATCGCCTCGCCGGGGAGAGGGAAGAGTGCGCGCTGGCGGCTGATCGTGCGATCGCTATTGGTCACGGTACCATCCTTCTCGCCCCAGGCTGCGGCGGGCAGCCGGACATGCGCGAAGGCGCCGGTGTCAGTCTTTTCGATCACGTCGCTGACGACGACGAAGGGGCAGGACTTCAGCGCCTCGCGCACCGCATTGCCGTCGGGCATAGATACGGCGGGGTTGGTCGCCATCACCCACAAGGCCTTGATCCGGCCTTCGCCGACGCCACGGAACAGGTCGACGGCCTTGAGGCCTGGTTTCTCCGCCATCGTCGGCGACGCCCAGAAACGCTGGACGCGATCGCGGTTGTCGGGCGCGAAATCCATATGCGCGGCGAGGGTCGAGGCGAGTCCGCCGACCTCGCGGCCGCCCATGGCATTGGGCTGGCCGGTGATTGAGAAGGGCGCGGCGCCGGTCTTGCCGATGCGCCCCGTCGCGAGATGGACGTTTAGGATCGCATTGACCTGATCGGTGCCGGCGGTCGCCTGATTGACGCCCTGACTGAACAGCGTGACGGTGCGCGGCGTGGCAGCGAACAGCTCATAGAAACGCCTGAGGTCGGCAGCCGGCACTTCACATGTCCGTGCCACCGACCACAGGTCGTTCCCCTCTCCAAGCTCGTTCCAGAAATTCTGCGGAACCGCGACATGCGCGGCGAGATAGGCCTCGTCGACCACGCCGGCTTCGCGGCAGTGCTCAAGCAGGCCGTTCATGAGCGCGACGTCGCTGCCGGGGCGGATCGCGAGGTGGATATCGGCTTCCTCGGCGGTCTCGGTCCGCCGCGGGTCGATGACGACCAGCTTCGCGCCCGCCTCGCAGCGCGCGCGGATGCGCTGATAGACGATCGGATGACACCAGGCGGTGTTCGATCCGACGAGGACGAACAGGTCGGCGGCTTCGAGATCGTCATAGGTCGCGGGAACGACATCCTCGCCGAACGCGCGGGTGTGCCCCGCGACGGCGCTCGACATGCAGAGCCGCGAGTTGGTGTCGATGTTCGCGGTGCCAATGAAGCCCTTCATCAGCTTGTTCGCGACGTAATAATCCTCGGTGAGGAGCTGGCCCGAAACATAGAAGGCGACGCTGTTCGGGCCGTGACGCGCGATCGTCTCCTTGAAGCGCTTGGCCACGAGGTCTAGTGCCTTGTCCCAGCTCGCGCGCCTGTTGCCGATCATCGGGTGCAGCAGGCGGCCTTCGAGACCGACGGTTTCGCCCAGATGCGTGCCCTTCGAGCACAGCCTTCCGCGGTTCGCGGGATGATCGGGATCGCCCGCGATCTCTACCGCCCGTTTACCTGTCACTGTCGCGAGGATGCCGCAGCCGACGCCGCAATAGGCGCAAGTGGTGCGGACCGAGTCCGCCATCAGGCGGCCGCCTTCAGCGTGCTCGCGCGGCAGATGAGGACACGGCCGCCGTCGATCTTGACCGGGACGGTGGGGGTGCAGCCCTTGTCCTCGCCGAGCGCTTCGCCGGTCGACAGGCTGATCCGCCAGTTGTGGAGCGGGCAGGCGACCGCGCCGCCATGAACGATGCCTTGGCTCAGGCGCCCATGCTTGTGTGGACAGCGGTCCAGGAGGGCAAAGACCTTGCCCTCGGCGGTGCGGAACACCGCGATATCGTCGCCGCCTTCGACCTGCACGGTACGGCTGCCGCGCACCGGAATCTGATCAACCCAGCCAATGTCGAGCCATTCAGCGGTCGTCATGCCCCCATCTCCTCCAAAAATGCACGTTCCTGCGGGATGAAGCGCGCCATCGGTGCGTGATGTTCGGCCTCGGCGCCATCGGCGCGCTGCGCCCAGGGATCGTCCTGGCTGAAGCTTTGCGAATAGAGGAAGCGTGCGCGGAGCGCCTCGCGGCCCGCTGCGTCGTCGACGATCCGCCTCTTCACATATTCGACCCCGACGCGCTCGATCCACGGCGCGGTGCGTTCCAGATAGCGCCCCTCCTCGCGGTAGAGCTGGATGAAGGCGGCGCAAGTATCCATCGCCTCCTGCTCGGTCGCGACCTTGCAGAGCAGGTCGGTGGCGCGCACATGGATGCCGCCGTTACCGCCGACGTGGAGTTCGTACCCGCTGTCGACGCAGACGATGCCGAAATCCTTGATCGTCGCCTCGGCGCAGTTGCGCGGGCAGCCCGACACGGCGATCTTGAACTTGTGCGGCATCCAGCTGCCCCAGCTCATCCGCTCGACCTTGACGCCCAGACCCGTTGAATCCTGCGTGCCGAAGCGGCACCATTCGGACCCGACGCAGGTCTTCACCGTGCGCAGCGACTTGCCATAGGCGTGCCCCGACACCATCCCGGCGGCATTGAGGTCGGCCCAGACCGCAGGCAAATCCTCCTTCTTGATACCGAAGATGTCGAGCCGCTGGCCGCCGGTGACCTTGACCATCGGCGCATTGAACTTCTCGACGACATCGGCGATCGCGCGCAGCTCGGTCGGGTTGGTGAGCCCGCCCCACATGCGGGGGACGACAGAGTAAGTGCCGTCCTTCTGGATATTGGCGTGCATCCGCTCGTTGACGAAGCGGCTCTGCTGGTCGTCGACATAGTCGCCGGGCAGCGCGCAGAGCAGATAATAATTGAGCGCCGGGCGACACGACGAGCAGCCGTCGGGGGTCGTCCAGTGCAGCTTCTGCATTACTTCGGGAATAGAGCGCATGGCCTGCGCGACAATTTCGCGGCGGACGTCGTCATGGCCGAAGCTCGTGCATTTGCACATCGTCTTCGGGCCCGACTGGACATCGTCGCCAAGTGTCAGCGCGAGCAGATTTTCGACGACGCCGGTACAGCTCCCACAACTCGCCGACGCCTTGCACGTGCCGCGCACCGCGTCGAGGCTGCGTGCGCCCTTGACGATGCACGAGACGACCTGGCCCTTGGTGACGCCGTTGCAGCCGCAGATTTCCGCATCGTCGGAAAGCGCCGCAACGGCCGCCTTAGGGTCCGCCGCGCCGCCTCCCGCGGCGAAGGCCTGGCCGAAGATCAGCAGGTCGCGCAGTTGCGACACGTCTTCCTGCTTCTTGAGCAGATCGAAATACCAGTTGCCATCCGCGGTATCGCCATAGAGCACCGCGCCGACGATGCGGTCGTCTCGGACGATCACCCGCTTATAGACGCCGCGGCTCGCGTCGCGCAGCACGATATCCTCGCACCCGTCTCCGCCCGAAAAATCGCCCGCCGAAAACACATCGATCCCCGACACCTTGAGCTTGGTTGAGGTGACCGAGCCGCGATATCCTGTCGGCTGTTCGACGAGCCCGTCGGCAAGGCTGCGGCACATGTCCCACAGCGGCGCAACAAGGCCGTAGACCTGCCCGTCATGCTCGACGCATTCGCCGACCGCGAGCACCGCGGGGTCGCTGGTGACCATATGGTCGTCTACCTGGATGCCGCGCCCGACCGCGAGCCCGGCGTCGCGGGCAAGCGCGACCGAGGGGCGGATACCGACCGCCATCACGACGAGGCTGGCGGGGATCAGCGTTCCGTCCTTGAGCTTCACACCCTCGACCTTGCCGTTGCCGACGATTTCGGCGGTGTCGGCGCCGGTCAGGATCGTCTGGCCGCGGCCTTCCAATGCCTGCTTGAGCAGCCAGCCCGCTGCCTCGTCGAGCTGGCGCTCCATCAGCGTGGGCATCAGGTGGATAACGGTGACCTTCATGCCGCGGAGCGAAAGGCCGTGCGCCGCCTCGAGCCCGAGCAGCCCGCCGCCGATCACCACCGCGTCACCGCCGGCGTCGGCCGCCGCGAGCATCGTGTCGACATCGTCCATATCGCGAAATGCGATCACGCCGGGCAGGTCCTTGCCGGGGACCGGAATGATGAAGGGATCGGAGCCGGTTGCGATCAGCAGCCGGTCATAGCCTTCGGTTACGCCCCCGCGCGTCGTCACCGTTTTTGCGGCGCGGTCTATCGCGACTACCGGGTCGCCGGCGACGAGCGCGATGCCGTTCGCCGCATACCAGTCCGCGTCGTTGATCACGATATCGTCGAAGCATTTTTCGCCCGCGAGCACGGGGGAGAGCATGATGCGGTTGTAATTGACCCGCGGTTCGGCGCCAAAGATTGTCACACGGTAACGTGCCGGATCGCGCGCCAGCAGCTCCTCGACCGCGCGGCAACCGGCCATGCCGTTGCCGATCACGACGAGATGGTCGCGCGTGTCGCCCTCGGGTTTGAGCGGGCAATGTTCCATCAAAGCGTCCAATCCAGTTGTAGCCAATATTTATCGGTGTCGGTGGCGAGGGTGTCGGCGCGGTAGCGCGCGAAGCGCGCCGAGCCTGTGAATTTGCCGAGCTTCGCGCTCGCGAGAAGATTGAGCTCGTCGCCGTAAGAGCGCGAGGCGCGATCGCTGCGATAATCGTGATAGATCGCTTGCAGCGTCACCGCCTGAAATGCGCCGACGGCTTTCCAACTCCACGCCGCGCTTGCATACAGGTCGCGCACGCCGTCGGGCGGTGTGGTGAGGAATTTGTCGGCCCAGCCTTGAAATTTGAATGCCGTGGCGAGCGGCGTCTGGAAGCTGGCGAGCGCCCTGCCATCGCCGGCGCCGAGTATCTCGTACCCGACGCCGATCCGGGGGCCTCCAAAATCGACCGCGACGTCGGCGAGATAGTAATCCGCCGAATAGTCGTTGGGGTTGCGGTGCCAGTCGGACTGGCGCGCGTAGCTCAGCTGCCAGGCGACCCTCGCCTTGCCGAGTGGCTGGCTCCCGTCGAGCCGGACGCCATAGCTCTGGCTCGACAGGCGGAAGCCCTGCATCGCCGCCTCGTCCTGATCGACCAGATAGGCAAAGGTCGAAAACTTGCCGATCGGGGTTTGCGCGCTCAGGTTGGCGAAGACATTGTCGCCCGACACCGCCTGTTGCCGCGCCCCGGTGCCGTCGATGCCCCAGATGGTGCGCACGCTCCACGCATAGGCGACATCTGCCTTGATGCCCTTGATCGGCGTGATCTCGGCGCGCACCGCGTCGAAGCTCTGCCCGTTCTGGCGGAACGACACCACGCCGACAAAGCGTTCGTCGTCGAGCGCGATCCGTTGCCTCCCCGCGGTGACTGCAACGGCGGGCGAGGCGTAGCGGAGCTGGGCGCGGGCGAGGGCGATATTTTCGGGATCGGCTACGAGCGGCCGCGTTGCGGCGCCGTGGAGCCCGTCGAAATACTCATCGGCGATCGCGAGATTGCCCTGGCCTTCGACGAGCACCGACCAGCGCCCGGCTTTCGCCTCGATCCCGGCACGGACGCGCAGGGTGAGCGCGTCGGTCTCGGCGGTGAGGCCGTCCTGGTCGACGCTCTCGTAGCGGAGCCGGGCTTCGCCGAGCGGCTTGAGGGTGACGTCCTGGGCGTGCGCCACCCCGGCCGGCGCGAGCGCCAGCAGGATGATGAGGGTGCGGGTCATGGCTTTAGATCCGCACGCCTTCAGCCGCACCCCAGGTCGCGCGCCACTGACCCTTGACGAAGATAAGCGCGACAAGCGCAACCACGGCAAGTCCCGCAAAGATGTAAAAGCCGGGAGCAAAGCTGCCGCTCCACTGTTTCGCGAAGCCGAGCGAGGAGGCGAGGTAGAAGCCGCCGACGCCGCCCGCCATTCCGACGAGCCCGGTCATCACCCCGATCTCGGCCGAGAAGCGCTGCGGAACGAGCTGGAAGACCGAGCCATTACCGGTGCCAAGCGCGAGCATCGCGATGACGAAAAGGCCGAGCGCAGCAGGCAGCGTATCGGCCTGCGGCACGCCCGCGAGCGCCAACGCGGCAACCACGAATACTGCCATCAGGGCGCGAACGCCGCCGATCCAGTCGGCAAGCGCGCCGCCCATCGGCCGCACCAGCGATCCGGCGAAGACGCAGGCCGCGGTGCAATAACCCGCCATCACCGGGGTAAGGTGGAACTGGTCGGTGAAATATATCGGCAGCGAAGCCGCGAGCCCGACAAATCCGCCGAAGGTCACCGAGTAAAAGGCCATCAGCCACCAGGCGTCGGCCGTCTTGAGCGGCTCGAAATAATGAGCCAGCTTCTTCGGCGCGGGCGCGTTCGGTGCGTCTTTCGCCATCGCGAGATAGACGAAGAAAACGATCGTCAGCGGTATACAGGCCAGCCCGAGCACCGCGTTCCAGCCGAACGCCTTGGCAAGACCGGGCGCGAAGAGCGCCGCGAGTACGGTTCCCGAATTGCCCATGCCGGCAAGGCCCATTGCCTTGCCCTGATGCTCGGGCGGATACCAGCGGCTTGCAAGCGGCAGCGCGATCGCGAAGCTGGCGCCGGCGAAGCCGAGGATGACCCCCAGCGCCAACGTGCCTGCAAAGCTGTAAACCCCCATAAACCAGGCCGTGAACAGTCCGGCGATCACGACCAGCTGGCTGATTGCGCCCGAACGCTTCGGCCCGATGCGGTCGACGAGCAGCCCGTTGACGACGCGCAGCAGGGCGCCGGCGAGCGTCGGAACGGCAACCATCAGCCCTTTCTGCGCGGGGGACAGCCCGAGGTCTTCGGAGATTGCGGGCGCCAGCGGCCCGAGGATGACCCACACCATGAAAGCGAGATCGAAATAGAGAAATGCGGCGACAAGCGTCGGCCAGTGACCGCTCGCCCAGAAACTCGATTTGGGTGCCGAGGCGCCCGTGGTTGCAGTTGTCATCGTCCGTCCCCTTTTTGTGACGGGCAATAAAAAAAGCCGCCAGGACGGCGGCCACGCGGGCGCATCCTGACGGCTTCATTGCCTGTTGGATTACGGAGAAAGGCTCCCCGTGTGCCGCGCGGGCCAGCCCCCTCGTTGGAGCCGTCGCCGCTTTATCCTGCCCCGGCAGCCCTGCCGAGTGCAATTAAACTGCCTGATTCGCCACATCCGCGCAACCGGTTATTTCGCAGGTGCAGCATAAATTCTATCTGGGCCTAAAATCTAAGGAAGGTCAGAGAGATAGCCCTGTATATCGTCGGGATCGAAGGCGCGCCCGTCAAAAAAGCGGTCGCTGCCGAGGAGAAGACGGCCCTGTACTGACCCCGCGCCGAGCGGCGTGTCGATCCCGCCCTCGAGCTTTGAACTCGCGCCGGGGAGCGGCGCGCCTGATCCCGCCAGCGCCCCGCGATAGATGTCGGGACGGAACACTGCGGCCGCTGTAGCGGCGTCGGCGGCGGAATAGGGGATGTGGTCCCAACGAAGCATCTGCGAATAGAGCCACGCCGCCTGGCTGCGCCATGGGAAGTTCGCTGCTTCGCGGTGTTGGAACATGAAATCGGGATAATGGATCGGTTCACCGCCGGGCACGAGGCGGATGTGATCGGTGATCGCGCGCAGAACCGCGTCACGCGGGGCGTCCAAATATTCCGGCCGCTCCAGTATCCGTGCGCTTTCGTCCGCAGTGCCGGGTTCGACGAAATGGGCGGCAGCGGCGTGGAGCGCGCGTAGCAGGGCCTCGACGGCGTCGCGCCGCTCCTCGACGACCGCTTCGCGCATCGCTAGCACCTTTTCGACGCCGCGGCGCCAGATTTGCGCGGTTGCGAGCGCGATATGGCCAACACCGCGTTCGACCGCGATCGAATTCCATGGTTCACCGACACAGATTCCGTCGACCTCACCTGCAGCGAGCGCATCGGCGGCGAAGGGTGGGCTGGTGACGACGATGTCGACATGGGTATCGGGACGGATTCCGACACCCGCGAGCCAGTATCGAAGCATGTAATTGTGGCTGGAATAGCGATGTACGACGCCGAAGCGCAGCGGCTTCCCGGCGATTTTCCGTTCCGCTGCCACGCGCTGCAGCGCCGCGCCGATAACTGTCGGGTCGCCCAGCGTTTCTCCAAGTCCGACATCCTGCGCGAGCTGGGTCGAAAAGGTCACCGCGTTTCCGTTGAGTCCCAGCACAAAGGGCACCGCCATCGGCACTGCGGGCCGGTCGCGGCCGAGCGCGGTCGCGATCGCCAGCGGCGCGATCATGTGCGCGGCGTCGGTGTGGCCATAGAGCAGCCGGTCTCGCACCGTTGCCCAGGTCATGTCGCGCACCAGTTCGATGTTGATGCCTTCGCGTGCGGCAAAGCCCAGTTCGTGCGCGAGGATCGGCAGGGCTGCATCGACGAGCGGCAGGAAGCCGATACGGAAGGTCTCGGCGCTCATTCGATATCTCCCAAGAGCGCGTCGCTCGTCACGATGGCTTCGGCAATCTCGGCAATGCGGCGGTTGGTGCTCATCGCCTGCCCGCGGAGCAACGCATAGGCTTCGGGCTCGTCGATCCGACGCCGTTTCATCAGGATCGCCTTGGCCCTGTCGATCACCGCACGCTCGGCGAGGGCGTTCTTGGCATCGTCGAGCTCGCGTTGCAGCGACGAGAAGGCGTGGAAGCGGCGAACCGCAAGGTCGAGTATGGGCTTGATGCGCTGCTGCGAAAGACCGTCGACGACGTAGGCGGAAACGCCCGCGTCGATCGCTGCGAAAGTGGCCTCGGTATCACTCTGATCGACGAACATCGCTATCGGCCGCGCCAGCGCGCGCGACATCGCGAAGAAATCTTCGAGCAGATCGCGGCTCGGGTTCTCGAGGTTGATGAGGACGACCTCGGGGGTCGCCGCCTCGATCTGTGCGACGAGCGGTCCAGCGGGATCAATGAGCACGAGATCATCGAGGCCGGCCTCGCGCAGGCCGTCGGAGATGATGGCGGCGCGCGTCGTGCTGGTGTCGATGATCGCGATCCTCATGATCGCGCCTTTACGCTGCAGCGCACAAATCTGCTAGCTGGTTTCTTATTTGCGCAGGTTTCACGCTGGCGGATGGCCGCTTCTTGAAATTATGCTCCGAAAGCTGCCGGTCTCCAATCGGCCAAGCGGCGCCGCGAGAAGCGCAGTTCGTTCGATGACGGCGAAATGCCGTCGCGCTCATCGTCCGCAGTAAGGCTCATCTCTTCGGGTTCGCGCGCCGATCAGCACCCGGGGCATGTTTCCTCGTTCCTGAACTGTGAGAAAGACGAGGTAGGGAAGCAGGAAACCCGCGCCTCCGAAAAAGGCGATGAGCGCGAGGAGCAGGGCGCAGGAAACCCGCGCCTCCGAAAAAGGCGATGAGCGCGAGGAGCAGGGCGATCGCACTGAATCCATTCCGCCAAGCCGTCCAAAGCGCAGAGAGGACGAGAAAGCAGAGAAAATCGAGGTTGAACTGCCCGGGCCATCCCA
>NZ_DATMST010000050.1:0-37400 GCF_035565275.1 Sphingopyxis sp. | reverse complement strand
GTGCCGCGGCACCGCGTCGACTTGAACGAAGGGTACCGCTTAGGTCACGACATCCAGCCGGATCGGATCGATTTGAAGCGTACCCCGCGCCCGGATCATCGGTTGCGCTCGCGGGTTGATCTGTTGCGGAAACAGGACGATCAGGATCATCAAAGGGAATGTCGCGTCCATGGCCCGCCGGATCGGCGCGGTTGAATAAGTTTCCGTCCCGTACAGGCCATTACCGCGCATGGTCATAAACGGGAATAGGCGTCCCGCCGTTGAGCGCGATCGTGGGAACATTCACCGACGTTCCGAGAGGTGGAACTCAGCTGGAAGCGATACAGGCGATAGATTTCGGGTGTGGTCTCCGTGCCATACGCCATCTGCAGCGAAATTCGCGAGCCGGTCGACGCGGTGACCCCGCAATAGACGACCTCTTGGCTTTTCATACTGTCGAGTTTCGTCTCGATCGCTGCGAACCGGCCATCTACGGCCTCGACGAGGTCATTGACTGCCGTCGACAGCGCGTTCGCGATCCACGGTGCCTTGATCCAGTCGGTCGCCGAAATATCCCGAGCATAGAAGCCATTGGCGGCGTCGTCGGGATCATCGTTGTTGTTCCACACATAACCGAGCGTGCCGCTCGGCAGACTCGTGTCGGCATCGCGCGCCGCGGCTGTCTCGTAGCGCTGAAATCCAAAAGCGGCGGACGAAACAAGAGCCAGCACATCCTTCATATCGACGCGCGCGAAGCAGTCGGGTGATCCGGTCTTGACGGCCAGCAGCTTCGCCTGTGCCAGATCGGAGGGGGGCAGAATAGGTGCGGTCGAGGCTTCACATGACATTCGATTCTCCTTGCGAAAGGACAAGGAATCATCTTCATGGAACCGTCGGGAAAAGTAGGAAATACCCCGGCAATCCTATTTTGTCTGTTATTTGGAACACTGCCGAAAGACCCGATCTCCATATCAATGATTGTGTGCTGTCGGGGGAGCCCTTATGAGCGCCGTCACCGCGTATGCCCCTCTCGATCGCTGCCCGACGGATTTCCATGAAACGCCTTTTCGATGTCCTGCTCGGTCTGACCCTGATTCCCATAGCCGTCATCGCCTGCCTCGCTGCCGCGATTCCCATCGCGATCGAGGCGAAGGCCTCGCCGCTGTTTTTCCAGACACGCCTTGGCGTGCGTGAGCGGCCCTTCCGCCTGCTGAAGCTGCGAACGATGCATGTAGCTACGCCCAGCCTCGCATCGCACGAGGTCGGTGCCAGCAGCATCCTCGTGACCGGTCGCCTCCTGCGCCGCCTCAAGATCGATGAATTGCCGCAAATCTGGAACGTGCTCAACGGGACCATGTCTTTCGTCGGCCCGCGCCCGGGGCTCCCTAACCAAGTTGAATTGACCGAAGCGCGCAGAAAGCAGGGCGTGTTTGATCTCGTCCCAGGGATCACAGGTGTGGCCCAGATCCGGGGAATCGATATGTCGACGCCTGAAAAGCTGGCGCTGGCCGACAAAAGCTATGGCCAGCCTTGGTCGCTGGTGCAGGATCTGCGGATTCTCTGGGCCACCGCGACCGGCGCCGGATCGGGAGACGCCGCATCGGGGCTCGGCAGACGATGACACGCGACCGGACTCTTGTGATCGGTGCCAATGGCGAGCTCGGGCAAGCCCTGCTTCGCGAACTGGGCGCGGAAAGGGCTATCGCCGTCACCCGGACCGCGAACGCGCCGCTATCCGGCTTCGACCATGTGCGGATCGGGCCGGACAACTCTTTACCCGCCGCGACGCTCGGATGCTGCGCCGCCATCATCAACGCCGCCGGAAGCGTGACCGGCGACGATCCGACAATGCGATCGTCCAACATCAACCTGCCGCGGACGATCGCGCGCGCCGCGAAGGTCGCCGGCGTCCCTCGCCTCGTTCAGGTCAGCAGTTTTTCCATTCTGGGAACCGCCGAACATATAGACGACACGACAGAAGAGCGGCCGATCAACGCCTATGGCCGCTCGAAGGCCGAGGCCGAACATATGCTGCTCGGATTATCTGGCGACGGCTTCACGGTCGAATGCGTGCGGCTTCCCTTCCTCTTCTCCGTATCGAAGCCCGGGCTCTTGTCACCACTGATATCGCTGGCGAAGCGATTCAGGAATCTGCCGACATCGGCCGGAAGGCCGCTGCGCCGGTCGATGATCACATACGCCGATGCGGCGCACCAATTGGCAATGGCATCAAAGCCCGGATCAAGCGGCATCTCCTTCGCCGCCGACCCGCGGCTTTTCGACTATACCCTGCTCGCCGCGGCCCTAGCGGAGGAGACAGGTATGAAGATCCGGATTCTTCCCGTCCCGCGGACCATTGTAGCGGGTATCGACCGCTTCTTCCCTGCCATCGGGCGACGGCTGTTTCGATCGAGCGTCCTTGATCCGCGCGTCAATCGCGCCGGCGACCGGCCGCTGGGACTCGAAGAGGAACTGCGCGAATTGGTGAGATCGGCATAGGTCTATCAGACGCAGCGGCTTGGCGACACCGCCTCGACAAGCCAAATCCTCTCGGATATGGGCGACGCCTGCAAACCTTAAGGACGTTTATGACCCCGTTCCAGCTTGACGACGCTTCGATATTTCTCACGGGCGGCACCGGCTCCTTCGGCAAGGCTTTCGTTCGCCATGTCATTCAGACCGCGAAGCCTAGGCGGCTGGTCATCTTTTCGCGCGACGAGCTGAAACAATTTGAAATGGCTCAGGAGTTCCCCGAATCGAAATACCCCTTCCTGCGCTATTTCATCGGCGATGTCCGCGATGCGGATCGCGTCCGCCGCGCGATGGAAGGCACCGACACGGTGATCCACGCCGCGGCGCTGAAGCAGGTTCCGGCGGCCGAATATAACCCGTTCGAATGCATCAAGACGAACGTCATCGGCGCGCAGAACATCATCGAAGCCTGTCTCGACGCGGGCGTAAAGCGCGTTGTTGCGCTTTCGACCGACAAGGCGGCGGCGCCGGTCAATCTCTATGGCGCGACAAAGCTCTGCTCGGACAAGCTGTTCATCGCCGCCAACAATATCCGCGGCAGCCGCGATATCCGTTTCAGCGTCGTCCGCTACGGCAACGTGATGGGCAGCCGCGGTTCGGTGATTCCTTTTTTCCTGGGACGCCGCGACCATGGTAGCCTGCCGATCACCGATGCGTCGATGACGCGTTTCAACATCTCGCTCGACGGCGGCGTCGCGCTTGTGATGTGGGCGCTGGACCACGCCGAAGGCGGCGAAATCTTCGTCCCCAAAATTCCTTCCTATCGCGTCACCGACGTCGCGGCGGCGGTCGCGCCGGCCGCGAAGCAGGAAATCATCGGCATTCGCCCGGGCGAAAAGATCCACGAGGAAATGATTACCGCCAGCGACAGCCCTAATACCGTCGATCTCGGCAGCTATTTCGCCATCCTGCCGCCGGGCGATCCGGACGCGATCGACCGCTATTGCGACCGCGCGGGCGCAAAGCTCGTTCCAGCGGGCTTCTCCTACGACAGCGGCACGAACGAGGAGTTCCTATCGGTCGACGACATCCGCAGCCTCATCCAGCAGCATGTCGATCCCGCCTTTGTCATTGACGGGCAGTAATGAAGCCCATCCCCTACAGCCGGCAGGAAATCAGCGACGCCGATATCGCCGCCGTCGTTGATACCCTCCGGTCGCCCTTCCTGACGCAGGGGCCGGCAGTCGAGCATTTCGAATCCGAGTTCGCGGCATTACACAAGGGTAGGCACGCCATTGCGGTGTGCAACGCAACCGCCGCGCTTCACCTTGCCTGCCTCGCGCTCGGCGTCGGTCCAGGTGACCTTGTCTGGACCTCACCGATCAGCTTCGTCGCCTCGGCTAACTGCGCGCTATATTGCGGCGCGGACGTGGCCTTCGTCGATATTGATCCGGTGACCCGTAACATGTCGATCGACGCCCTCGCAGAGCGGCTCGCTGCAGCAGAGCGCGACGGCCGACTACCCAAAGTCGTGATCCCCGTCGATTTCTCGGGTCTGCCCTGCGATCTCGAAGAAATCCGGTCGTTGGCCGACCGCTATGGCTTCAAGATCATTTCGGACAGCTCGCACGCAGTCGGCGCGACCTATCGCGGCGAACCGATCGGCCGCTACGCGGATATCAGCGTTTTCTCTTTCCATCCGGTAAAGATCGTGACGACCGGCGAAGGCGGGCTGTGCCTCACCGACGATACGGCACTCGCCGACCGCATGCGGCTGTTGCGTAGCCACGGGATCACCCGCGACACTGCGCAGATGCAGAACAACAATGAAGGCGGCTGGTACTACGAACAGATTGATCTCGGCTTCAACTATCGTATCACCGACATTCAGGCAGCGCTGGGCAACTCGCAGTTGATCGATCTCGACGAGAAATTCCGCCGCCGCGACGAAGCCGCGCGCCGCTACGACGACAAGCTCGCGGGACTGCCGCTTAAGCTCCCGGCCCGCCTGAACGACCGGCAGTCGGCGCATCACCTCTATGTCGTGGAAGTCGCCAGCGGCGTTTCGCGCGGCGATGCTTTCGCAGCGCTGCGCGCCGACGGGATATTGGTGAATGTCCACTATATTCCGATCCACCTCCAACCCTATTATCGCACCAGGGGCTTCGCCCCCGGCGATTATCCGGCGAGCGAGGCCTATTACGCCGACGCTATCACGCTTCCGCTGTTTCCGTCGCTCGACCCGTCCGAGCAGGACTATGTCGTCGAACGGCTGATCCGCGCGATCGGCGCCTGACGGGACAATCCATGGAACTCGCGCTCGGCACGGTGCAGTTCGGTCTCGCCTATGGCATTGCGGGCGGCGGCCATCCGGTTTCGGAATCCGAAGCCCGGACCATATTGGCGGCAGCCCATGAAGCCGGCATCCGCCGCCTCGACACCGCGCCGGCCTATGGCGACATCGAGGAACGGCTGAGCGGGCTCTGCGGTGGGCTGGATTTCAGCATCGTCTCGAAGATTCCGGCCATGCCCGAAGGGCTCGACAGTGCCGAGGCGGCGTCATGGCTGCGCGCATCGGTGGACCTCAGCCGTCGCCGGCTGGGAGACCGACTGTGCGGGATCATCTTCCATGACGCATCGCTGCCGATCGGACCCGATGGCGCCGCGCTTCGCGACGCTCTTGCCGGCGCAGTGGCCGGCACCGGAATCCGCGTCGGTGCATCGCATTATTCGCCCGAAACGCTGCCTGACAAGGCGCTCTGGCCCGATCATGGCATGGCCCAATTGCCGGGCAACGCCTATGACCAGCGGATCGCCGGCGTCGCCGAGGCGCTGGCGGACACCGAGGTATCGATGCGCTCGGCGTTCCTGCAAGGCCTGCTCCTCGTCGACGGTGATCGGGCCATCGCGCGCGTACCGGAGGCGGCGGACTGGCTCGCCGGCTGGGACCGGTGGTGCGCGAAAGCCGGCATGTTGCCTCTCGCCGCTGCGCTGGCGGTCGCGAAAAGCTTCGATGCGGTTGATTATTGCCTCGTCGGCGTCGACAGCATCGCGCAGTTGCGCGATATCATTGCCGCTTGGGAGGCAACGCCGGCAATCAAGGCCACAGAGCTGGCCGGCCACGACCCGCTCGTTTTCGATCCCCGGCAATGGCGGAGCTGACATGCACGATACCGTAGCGCTGATTCAGGCCCGCATGTCGAGCAGCCGCCTGCCCGGCAAGGTGCTCGCCGACCTCGGAGGCCTGCCGATGATCTGCTTCATGGCCGAACGCGTTCGCCGCGCACCGGGAATCGACCTCGTCGCCGTGCTCACCAGCGACGATCCGTCCGACGATCCGCTCGCCGCCGCGACGGAAGCCCGCGGGGTTCCGGTGGTGCGCGGACCGCTGAATGATGTCCTTGCGCGCTATGTCGTCGGCGCCGACGCTTTCGACGCCAGGACCATTCTGCGGTTGACGGGTGATTGCCCTCTGATCGATCCGGCGCTGATCGCACAGGTGGTCGCGCTACACCGGTCGGCGGGGGTCGATTATGCCAGCAATATCGATCCGCCGGGCTTTGCCGACGGAATGGACACCGAATGTTTCACGCGCGACCTGCTTGACCGAGCGAACCGGCTGGCGGTTTCCCAGCCCGAACGCGAGCATGTGACACTCTGGATGCGCGGCCCGGAAAGCGGCGCATCGCGCGCGAATCTGACGGCGGCCGTCCCCGCGTCGCACCTGCGCCTGACCGTCGACTATCCCGACGATCTGGCGCTCGTTCGCCGGATCGTCGCGGCGCTCGGCAGCGAATGTGATTATTTCGACATTCTGCGGCTGCTTCAACGCGATGCCGGCTTGCTCGATGCCAATCCGCACGAACGGAACGAAGCCTTGAAAAGCTGATACCGGCTGTCTAGAGAACCGCTACCCCCTCCCCGCGCCCTATTTTCCGGAGACTTTCCGATGCAACGCTGCAGCAAATGTGGCCTTCCCGAAACCCACGAAACCATCGCCTTCGATGATCAGGGCGTATGCAACGTGTGCCGTCAGATCGAATTCAAGGAAAACCGGATCGACTGGACGGAAAAGAAGCTCGAACTCGACGCGCTGATCGCGGAGCATCGCGGCAAATACGACTATGATTGCATCGTGCCGTTCAGCGGCGGCAAGGACAGCACCTGGACGCTTCACTATCTGGTGAAGGAATATGGGATCAAGCCGCTGGTCGTGCGCTTCGACCATGGCTTCTTCCGTCCCGGCCTCGAGGAAAACACCAAGAAAGTGTGCCGTGAACTCGGGGTTGACATTATGACCTTCACGCCGAACTGGAAGGTCGTGCAGCAGTTGATGCTGCAATCCTTCCTCGAAAAGGGCGACTTCTGCTGGCATTGCCATACGGGCATCTTCTCCTACCCGATGTGGGTCGCACTGGAAAAGAAGGTTCCGCTGATCTTCTGGGGCGAGCCCTCGTCCGAATATACCGCCTATTTCAGCTACGAGCAGGAAGAGGAAGTCGACGAAAAGCGGTTCAACCGCTATGTCAACCTCGGCATCAGCGCAGACGACATGTTCGTCCGCCTCGGCGGAAAGGTCGATCCGCGCGACCTCAAATGCTTTTCCTATCCGCCGCTCAAGGACTTGCGCGCGCTAAACTATCGCTCGGTCTGTCTCGGCTCCTACATCCCGTGGGACGTGCCGAAGCAGTCGAAGATAATCATGGACGAACTGGGCTGGCAGGGCGACGAGGTCGAGAATGTTCCGCCGCAATACCAGTATGAGAAGATCGAGTGCCAGATGCAGGGCGTTCGCGACTACATCAAATATATCAAGCGCGGCTACACCCGCCCGTCGCATCTCGTGGCGATCGATGTCCGCCAAGGCAACATCACGCTGAACGAGGGGCAGCATCTGATCGACGAGTTTGAAAACCGTCGCCCGCCGAGCCTCGACAATTTCCTGAATTTCGTCGGCCTGAACGAGACGGAGTTCAACCGCATCGCGATGGAACATATGGTCTCGCCCTATCAGCACGATCCCGACGCAGTTCGTCCGGGCAAGAAAACGCACGATTTCGAACGCTGGTCGCGCGTCGGCGCGATGCCCAAGGAAGTGCGTGACGAAATGCTGGCGCGCTACGAAATGCGCACCGGCAAGTCATTCACCTTCGCCGACGACGAGGGCTGAGCGCCCTGATGACCGTTGTCGGCATCATCGACTATCGAGCAGGCAACATCCGGTCGATCCGCAACGCTTTCGAGCATATCGGCTGCGAAACGCGTCTCGTCACCGACGCTGCGGAACTGAACGGCGTCAGCCATGTTGTCCTGCCCGGTGTCGGCGCCTTTGCCTTTTGCATGCAACGGCTTTCCGAAAGCGGAATGCTGCCGGCGTTGGAGCGGTGGGCGCTTGTCGAGCATCGCCCGCTGCTCGGCATTTGCGTCGGGATGCAGCTGATGGCCCGCCGCGGGCTCGAGCTTGGCGATCACGAAGGACTGAACTGGATGGGCGGCAAGGTGCTGCCGCTCGTCGCGAACGGCGCCCGGGTGCGCGTGCCGCACGTCGGCTGGAACGACGTGACGTTCGCCGAGCCGTTCGGCGCCTTCACGGCGGACAGCAAGGCCGATTTCTATTTCGACCACAGCTTCGCCTTCTTCGATCCCGAATTCGGCGAAACCATCGGCCGCTGCACGCATGGACAGGATTTCGCCGCGGTCGTTCGCCGCGGCAATGTCGTTGCGGCGCAGTTCCATCCAGAAAAGAGCCAGGATGCCGGAATCCGGTTCCTCGAAGGCTTCCTCGCGCTGTAATCGCCATGTTGAAGAAACGCCTCATCCCCAAGCTGCTGATCCAGCACCGCCAGATCGGCTCGATGACCCGGCCGGTCCTCGTTACGACGCGCCAGTTCGATCAGTCGTTCGACGTCGGCGACCCCGTGTCGCAGGCGAAAATCTATCAGGCGCAGATGGCGGACGAACTGATCGTCCTCAACATCGATCGGACGCTGATCGGCTCCGACAAGCTTCTGCTCGGAATCATCGAACGACTCGCCAGCGAAACCTTCATGCCGCTCGCCGTCGGTGGCGGCGTGAGCAGCGTCGAGGATTTCGGGCGGTTGCTCGACCATGGCGCCGACAAAGTGGTGATCAACACCGTCGCGGCGAAAAATCCTGACATCATCGACGCCGCCGCCAGCCAGTTCGGCGCGCAGTGCGTCGTAGTCTCGATCGACTATCGCCGCGACGCCGACGGCACGCCGCGCGTCCATACCGACCGCGCCTCGCGCCGCACCGAGCGCAGCGTCGTCGAATGGGCGCACGAAGCGGCGCAGCGCGGCGCGGGCGAAATCGTGCTGGTCGACGCCGACCGCGACGGCACAGGGAACGGACTCGATTGTGCGCTGTGCGCCGAAGTCGCATACAGCCTGCCGATCCCGGTCATCCTGTCCGGCGGGTGCGGCATTGCGAGCCATTTTTCTGACGGCTTTTTGGACGGCGGCGCCGAAGCGATTTCCGCAGGTACCTTTTTCGCGTTCCGCGACCAGAACCCGATCCAAACCCGCTCGCATGTCCGCAACAGCGGCATCGACATCCGCATGGAAACCTGATGCGGATCGATTCGGCGCCCCACTGGGAAAATAATGTCGTACGGCTCGCCGTGCTCACCCCTGAAGACGTCAGCGACGCCTATGTCGGCTGGCTCAACGACGCTGAAATCAACCGCTATCTCGAAAGTCGCTTCGCGGTCCATGACCGTGCCGGCGTCGCCGCCTATGTCGAATCGATGCTCGCCAGCCCCTCGTCGCTGTTCCTGGCGATCCATTCGAAGGCGCTCGGCCAGCACGTCGGCAATATCAAAATCGGACCGATCGACCGCCATCACGGGTTGGGTGAAATCGGTCTGATGATCGGCGCGCGCGCGGCTTGGGGGCGTGGCATCGCGACCCATGCCATTGCGGCGGTCGCCGACATTGGCTTTCGTGACCTAGGCCTGCGCAAGCTGACCGCCGGCTGCTATGCGGACAACCAGGGCAGCCGGATCGCGTTCGAACGCGCCGGCTTCACGGTCGAGGCCGTTCGCCGGGCGCATTTCGTTTCGGACGGGCGCCTCGAGGACCTCGTGCTACTCGCCCGTTTTGCCGATCATTGACGGGTCATCGGGCCCGGCCACGACAGGAGTATCGACAATGCGCCATTTCGACCGTTCGGAAGCCATGCTTGCCCGGACGGAAAATGTCATCCCGCTGGGAAGCCAGACGTTCAGCAAGAGCCGGACGCAATTCCCGGTCGGCGTGTCGCCGCTCTATCTCGATCGGGGCAATGGCAGCCATGTATGGGACGTCGATGGAAATGAATATGTAGATTTCATCAGCAGCCTCTGCTCGGTAACGCTCGGCTATGGCGATTCCGACGTCGACGGCGCGGTCCGCGACCAGCTCGATCGCGGCGTCATCCTGTCGCTCCCGGCTCCGCTGGAGGCCGAAGTCGCCGAACTGATCTGCGAGATGGTGCCCTGCGCCGAAAAGGTCCGCTTCGGCAAGAACGGCTCCGACGCGACCTCGGGCGCCATTCGCATCGCACGCGCCTTTACTGGTCGCGACCATGTCGCCGTGTGCGGCTATCACGGCTGGCAGGACTGGTACATCGGCACGACGGCGCGCAATCGCGGCGTGCCGCAGGCGACCCGCGACCTGTCGCACCCGTTCATGTACAATGATCTCGCATCGCTCGAACGCGTCTTTGCCGAATGGCCCGGCCAGATTGCCGCGGTGATCCTCGAACCGATGAACGTCGAATATCCCGCGCCCGGCTTTCTGGAAGGCGTGCGCGAACTTGCGACGCGGCACGGCGCGATCCTGGTCTTCGACGAGACGATCACGGGCTTCCGCTATGCCAACGGCGGCGCGCAGGAATTGTTCGGAGTGACGCCCGATCTCGCGACCTTCGGCAAGGGGCTGGCGAACGGCTATCCGGTGTCGGCTGTCGCCGGACGCGCCGATGTGATGCAGATGATGGAAGAGGTCTTCTTTTCCTTCACTTTCGGCGGCGAACTCCTGTCACTCGCTGCCGCAAAGGCAACGCTCGAAAAGCTGAAGCGCGAACCGGTCGTCGCGCGGATCGGCGCGATCGGCGAAGAGCTGAAAGCGAGCGTGCGTTCGGTCATCGACGAAACGCAGACGGCGCATGTCTTCGACATCAAGGGCCATCCGAGCTGGTCGTTCCTGACCATCGCCGATCAGCCAGGCGCGACAAGCTTCGCGATCAAGACCTGGCTGATGCAGGAATGGCATCAGCGCGGCATCCTGAGCTATGGCACGCACAACCTCAATTTGTCGCATAGCGAGGCGGATATCGCCGCGCTGCTCGACACCTATCGCGCGTTGTTTCCGCAGCTTCGCGATCTGCTTGCCGCCGGCAAGCTGATCGAAGCACTGCGCTGCCCGCCGCTCGAACCGCTGTTCAAGGTACGCTGACCGGATCGGAGCAGGCCGTGCAGATCATCGTCCGCGCCGACGCGTCTCCCGGCATCGGGATCGGTCATGTCCGCCGATGCCTGACACTTGCGCGGGCGCTTCGCGAATACGGCGCGAATGTCCGGTTCGCGATTCACGACTGGGGCGCCGACCTCACACCGCTTCTCGGCGAATTCGCGAACGGCGCGCTGCTCCTGCCGTCACCCTGCCCCGCCCAGAATGCTAACCCGGCAAGCTGGCTGCCGCACGGACAGGCCTATGATGTTCAGGAGTTACAGACCGCGCTCGATGGCGACCGACCGGACTGGATCATCGTCGACCATTATGCGCTTGATGCCGAATGGCACGATCTGGCGCGCCGCGAACTCGGCTGCCGGATTCTGGCGATCGACGACCTCGCCGATCGCCCGCTCCGCGCGGACCTTGTCGTCGATCCCAATTGGGACCGCGATCACCGGGCCAAATATCGCGACATAATCGGCGACGCCGAGTTGCTCGGCGGTCCGCGTTACGCGCTCATCGACCCGCGCTACGCAATCGGCGGGCCGCGCGAACAATCGGACGATGTGGCGTCGATCGGGATATTCATGGGCGGGACCGATCCGGCCCATGCTACGATCCCGGTCCTCCAAGCCTTGCGAGCCACCGGATTCAGCGGCGAAATCGGGATCGTCACGTCGAGCCTGAATCCCGACATCGCCCTGATCCGCGCGGCGGCCAACAGCGACGGCCATACCGTCGTCGACGTCGACCTTCCCGATCTCACGGAATTCTTCCGGCGCCACGATCTCTTCATTCTCGCGGCGGGCGGCACGACATGGGAACGCATGGCGAGCGCCGCCCCCGCCATCGCGGTCGTCACCGCGGAGAACCAGCGCGATATCGCCATCCAGCTTGCCGAAGAAGGACTGCAATGGGGGATCGAGGCCGGTGACTGGGCGGCGCTGGAGACGATGTTGCCCGCGATCCTTGCCGATGCCGCTGGCCGGCTGGAACAGGCGAGGCGCGGCGTGGAACTCGTCGACGCCAGAGGCGCGGATCGCGTTGCCGCGGCCCTGCTGACCCTCGGCGACGGGCCAGTGACGACACGCCATGCAGCGCACGGGGATGCGGCGATGATCCTGGCGTGGCGGAACGATCCCTATATTCGGTCAGTGTCGCGCGATAATAGCGTGATCGAATGGAAGGCGCATCTGGCATGGTTCGAGCGAATCGTCGCATCGACCGACCATCTGCTGCTAATCGCGGAGAAAAATGCCGTGCCCGTTGGTGTCGTCCGTTTCGATCGCCTGTCGGATCGGCGCTACGAGATTTCGCTCTATCTCAACCCGATCGTCGCCGGACGGAGGTTCGGCCTTCCGATGATCGGTGCAGCGCAGCAGGCGCTCAGCCGCGAGCAGGCACGCGATCTCGTCATTCTCGCCGAAACATTGCCCGGGAATGCCGCCTCACAGCGCCTGTTTCGGAGCGCGGGCTACACGCAGTCGGGCGATCATTTCGAATTGCAGCTTCCCTTTCACCCCTGAGCGATGCTTGTCGCGCCGCGCGGAGCGGGATAGGGAGCGGTCGGTCCCGCGGTGATCGCGAGCAACGCCTCCCCTTTGATATTTGGATAGCAGGAACAGCGAGATGAAAATTGGCAACCGGGAGATTGGCGCGGATCACCGCCCCTATCTGATCGCCGAAATGTCGGGCAACCATAACAACTCGCTCGACCGTGCGCTGGAAATCGTCGATGTGGCTGCGGCGTCGGGTGCCGATGCGATCAAGCTGCAGACCTATACGGCCGAAACGATGACGCTGGACCTCCACACACCGGACTTCGTCATCGACGACCCCAAGAGCCTGTGGAACGGTCGGAATCTTTACGACCTCTACGACGAGGCGCATACCCCTTGGGATTGGCACGCTCCGATCATGGAACGCGCGAAATCGCACGGCATCGCGTGCTTCTCGTCGCCCTTCGACCATAGTGCCGTCGATTTTCTCGAAACGCTCGATGTTCCGGCCTACAAGATCGCCTCGTTCGAACTCATCGACATTCCGCTGATCGAGCGTGTCGCGGCGACCGGAAAGCCGCTGATCATGTCGA
Source organism: Sphingopyxis sp. (assembly GCF_035565275.1). Classification (GTDB taxonomy): domain Bacteria; phylum Pseudomonadota; class Alphaproteobacteria; order Sphingomonadales; family Sphingomonadaceae; genus Sphingopyxis. The sequence goes on along the minus strand of NZ_DATMST010000050.1, from coordinate 24,401 downwards.
CCGGGATGGCGACCGTCGCCGAGATCGGCGACGCTGTCCTTACCGCGCGGCGCGCGGGGGCCGAGGATATCGTCCTGCTCAAATGCACGAGCACCTATCCCGCCGAGCCGGTCAACACCAACCTCGCCACCATTCCGGCGATGCGGCAAACCTTCGGCTGCGAAGTCGGCCTGTCGGATCATACGATGGGCACGGGCGTTTCCGTCGCATCGGTCGCGCTCGGCGCGCCGCTGATCGAAAAGCATTTCACATTGGCGCGCGCCGATGGCGGCGTCGACAGCGCCTTTTCGATGGAGCCGTCGGAATTTCATGCCCTGCGCGTCGAATGCGACCGCGCGTGGCAGGCGATCGGCGGCATCGCCTTCGGCGGCACGCCCGCCGAGGAAGGCTCGCGTACCTTCCGCCGCTCGCTCTATATCGCGAAGGACATGCGCGCCGGTGACGTTCTGACACCTGAAACTCTGCGAGCGATCCGGCCCGGATATGGTCTGCCCCCGAAATATCTCGCCCAATTGCTTGGACAGCGGGTGGCGCGCGATGTCGCCCGCGGAACCGCGGCAAGCTGGGACCTGTTTACCGGCGCGGATTGACCTCGAAGCGACCGGCGAAGGAAAAACAATGCACTGGAAGACCAAAAGCGCGGCATTCCGCATCCTGTCGGCGATTCCGTTCGGCGGAGCGGTCCACCATCTCTTGCAGCGCCGTGTGACCCGCGAATGGCCCCGGTCGGAGCCCGTGCTCGACCAGTTGATCGTCGCCGCGCGCGACATATTGTCGGCCGTCGCGATCGATGGCGACCTCGGCAAAACGCGCTTTCTCGAAATCGGTGCGGGCCGGGATCTGGCCGCCGCGCTGGCGCTGCGAATGCTCGGCGTTGGATCGGTCACCACCCTCGACATCGACCGGCTGGCGCAGATCGACCTCATAAATCACGCGGCACAATATATCGGCCGGCAGATCGGCGTCTCCGTCCCGTCCTTCGCCGGATTCCACGATCTGGCGGCTTTCGGGATCGATTATCGTGCGCCGATGCGGATCACCGATATTGGTGAAGAGAGCTTCGATTGCTTCTATTCCGTCGACACGCTGGAACATATTCCGCCGGCGCCGCTGGCCGACGTCTTGGCCGCCTCACGGACGCGGTTGAAGCCCGGCGGCGTCGCCGTCCACATCATCGACTATAGCGACCATTATGCACGCGAGGATGGGGCCTCGAGGATCAATTTCCTGCGCTTCAGCGATCAGGACTGGGCGCCTCACAACAGCCGGTTTCTCTATATGAACCGGCTGCGTCACAGCCAGTTCCTGGAGCTGTTCGAGCAAGCCGGATTCCGCTCGATCGACGCCGCTCCCTTCCGCCTCGACGCGGCGGAGATTCCGTTCGACGAACTCGCCCCGAAATTCCGGGCTATGTCGATCGACGATGTCGCGACATTGCGGGCGCGGATCACGGCCCGCCCCTGATCCGGATCAGAGTAGCCGATATGCGGCCCGGCGGACCAAGACATACCAGAGCGACGACGTCGCCGCCGACGCGATGACGACATAGGAACTGTCGAAGCTGAACAGCGCGAGCGCAAAGAACAGCGCTACCACCAAGGCGTTGTAGCGCGCGATAGTGCCGAAGCGTCCGGAAGCTTGCAGCAGAATGGCGAACGGATTGAAGAAGAAGACGATGGCCAGGATCATCGCGGCGATCGCGACGGCGAAGCTCAGTTCGATCCCGTAAAAGGCGCGGTAGGCCATCTGAACCGGTATCGTCATCAGCAGGCAAAGAACCGCCAGCGCGGGATACACATAAAGCTCGTAACGGCGGACGACGGCAAAGGTCTGCACCCGTCCCGCGTGATCCGATCCGACGACGTGGCGGTGGAAATAGGTTCCGAAGATGAACGCCGATTGCCCGCCGATGATCTTGATCAAGATGATTTTCGTGATGACGCCCATTTGCGCCAGCGTCAGGAAGAAAGCCCCCGCCATTCGCTCCTGATTGAGAAAGAGGAGCGCCGACATCGAGGACATGACCGCCCAGAAGGCGACGCGCCAGTGAATCGTGACGATGCCGGGAACCTTGCGAAGCACCGACCAGCGCGGCTGGATGATGCCGTGCCGCAAGGCATAGACGAAAAGCACGGGCGTCGCCAGCACCTCGCCCCACAAGATGATGGATTCGACATGAAAATGCCCCGATCCCAGCACCGCCACATCTACGAGGACGACCAGCGATTTCAGGAAAAAGGCGGTCGGGTGCGTGAATTTATTGTTCGAGGCACGGCATGAGGCGAGGATCATCGTATTCGCCGCGGCACAGATCAACGTGACGAACAATGTCCAGAAATGGAAAGGGCCGGCCAGCGAAATCACCAGCGCCGTCACCACGGCCATGACACTTATGATCAACAGCCCGGTCAGGAGAAAGCGGCTGACGTTCACCGAAGCCCGGCTGATGACCCGCGGCGTGAAGAGGCGCTGGTTATAGATGAGCTGGGAGAAGCCGAGCGTACCGAATTCCGCGAACAGGGTCGAAATCAGCAGGATCGTCGAAACAGCTCCGAAATTATGATTTCCGAGCAGGAACGAAAGGATGATGACGCGCAGCGCATGGATGAACGATCCGGCACCGAGCAGCAGAATCGACCCGAAAAGCGCCCGCGACGGCATCGACCTAACGGTCCCCATATTTGACGAGTTTGCGCGCGCGCTCGACCATCGAGGGACGGCGCTCGATCGGAACGCCGACCGGCGCCATATTCTTGCCCGGCACGATCAGGCTATCCCGATCAAGCTGGCGGAAGACATCCTCGAAATCGGCGCCCTCATAGGCCTGCTGCTCGCCGGACGACATCGCTTTCAGGTGATTGACGAAGGTCGGCGCGACCCGATCCATAGCGTGAATGAATTTCACGATCTGGCGGCGGCGCGTCGCATCGTCGGGCAGGTCGATCGGTTGCCCCGGGCCGAGCAGGGTCGGGCAGACCCCCACGGTCTGATAAGTGCTGGCGGCGAGCGAAATCACCGGCTTGCCCCGCCATACCGCTTCCATGACCGAACTTCCGGCATTCAGGACGACAAGGTCCGACGCCTCGATCAGTGCCGATGTATGGATCGCCGACGTGGGTTCGACGTAGCGGATCCCCCGGCGCGCGCAATAATCGCGATAATGCTCGTCGGCCAAGTTGCCGAAACTGACTCCCACTCGCTGCGCCCAGATCGGGTGGCCGCGAATAAGGAAATCTTCGAAGGGGATTCCCAGCGCTGCCTGCAGATAGTCAATTGCTTCAAAATTATCGGCCCATTCAACCTGCCAATCGCCATGGCCCCAGATTTCATAGTTGCTCGATGGAAGCACCAAAACCTTCGGTGCTTTCCCGATCTGGTTGACGAGATCCGAACCACTTTCCTCGCTTCGCTTTTGAAAATCGCGCCACTCGTTGCTGCCTGTCCGGTCGACACGGCTCGCGATAATTCGCTCGGCCCGGATCCGGTCTTCGTCGGAGAGCTCTGATCCTCCAACCACCCGGCACATGTCATGAATATGGCGAAGGCCCAAGCAGTTTTCGCGCGGCAACAGCATCAGCCCGTCACCGAACCAGGATCGCTCATATGACATGAAATCGATCCCGCACGCTATTGCAGCATCGACAACGCCCTTCAATATATCAATGCGCCCGTTGAACAGGAGGATGAGGTCGACACTGCAACTCTCAATCCATCGTACGGTGGAATGGTAACCTGCCCGGTAAGCGTGCAGCAAGCCGCTCCCGCCGATCTCTGGTCCGACATCGCTCGCCACCTCGGCCCGAACCAACGCGGCACGGTTCGAGATTATGGCCTGCTCTTCTCCTTCGACGGGGATATCCTTGGTGGACCAGTCTATTGCGAACTGCCGATGCGAACGCGCCGTTGGGCTGCGGCCGAGTCTACATTTGATACAATGATCGACAGAACCGAAGCCGATGGTCTGATATTGCTTATCATAGCATTTCTCCATCGACCCGTTGCAAACGAGTTCGCTGGTTTCCGCGCCGCTGTCGCTCGCTAGCGAGAGAAGATAATCGCGCTGGAATGCGTGCGGCCGCCAAGGATAGATTTGAGCGACCCCCACATGCCGGTATTGCCGGTAACTTGAGGCGTCTCTCATCGAGCCTTCTCGCGCCTAGCCTTAAGAAATATGAGTTCGATACCCAGCACCCTCGCGAAGGTCGTGAAACCGGCGACTGTGGCGATGGCCATCATCGAAAGCAGAAGAACCGGAAGATTGGCGGGGCTAATCAGCACACAAATGAGCAACGATGCGGCAATATAACAAAAAGAAATCCGTCCGACGTACAGGTTACCAGCAAGCATCGATCGCCGAAACAAACCCATCATGAATCCCAGTAATGCAAATCCGATGATCATGCCCAGATAGCCGAAGTCATAGACTGCACTCGCAGCCGCCGGTATGAAATATCCATCATAATCGGTGGCGCTAAGCTGATAGCCGAACCGGCTCAAAAACATGTCCTGAAATCCCGAAAAAGCGGTCGACACGCCTGGATTGACGTCGGCGATGATCACGTTCCCCACCCACGCCACATGAAAGGCGTATAGGAGTACGGCGGTTCCGAAATTCGAAATTTCGTCAACACTCTCCAAGCCGCTGGAATAGGGTATCGAATAGCATTGCGCCATGATCTCGATGGCCGGCTGCGCAAGGTGTATGCAGAGCTGGCTAAGATAGTCGCCCGCGCTCGCAGCGCCAAAAGCGTTAGCTCGTAGCGCGAAGATTCCTCCAAAAAGACCCGCAATCAGAATACCGCCGCCAATCAGCCGAAATCGGGTCAGAAAACTGGGAAGTCGCGGCAATCCCATTGCGCCTCTTCCCAGCATTGCCGCTGCTATCAAGGCAACCGCAATCAACAAGGCTGTACGTCCGCCCGTTATATAAGTCAGTCCAAGCATCCCCAATACTACGAGCGCGGCGACAACATAGCGCTCGCGGCCCCACTTCTCCCAGTCAAAAATCATGTTGATCAAAGGCAAGTAAACTGCTGCTGAAAAAATATTCCCGGCGATACTCAGCACCCCCCCCCGCTCGCCAACGCGGGTGAATTCAGCGCGCGCCGCTGCGATCCCAAGGTTCACATAGTCTATGCCCCGAAAGGTCGTGCGGTCGTAGAACATAGCCCAAAGGCCGAGCAGCGCTATGATCGCCACAACGATATTGAACGTGGTCGACGTCGAGCGAATGCTGATTGTATCGGCCGACCGCAAAGAAGCGACGAAATAGCCGCCCAGCGCTGCATAGCTCGCTCCCGTTAAGAGGAGGACAAAACCCACAGCCCAAAATTTGAACATCAGCCCGGTATAAAGAGCCGCAACCAGCGCGAAACCGATAGTGAACCACACGATCGACAGCATCGGTGACTTGGGTTGCGACGCGTTGGCCGCCGACCGGGATCTCCGGATCACGCCCGCCCCTTCTCGGATACCAGCGTACGGAAATATTTGATCGTCTTATCCAGTCCCTGCTCGAGTCCAACGGAGGGTTCCCATCCCAGAATGCCGCGCGCCTTATCCACATTGGGACGGCGCTGCATTGGGTCGTTCACTGGCAGATCACGGAACACGATTTTTGCCTCGTTCCCGATCATCCCGACAATCTTTTCGGCAAGTTGCCGAATAGTGAACTCGCCAGGATTGCCGATATTGATCGGTCCGGTGATCTCGTCAGGGGACTCCATCAGCTTAATCATGCCGTCTATCAGATCATCAACATAGCAAAAGGAACGTGTTTGACTGCCGTCGCCATAGATCGTGATTGGCTGCCCGGTTAGCGCCTGCATGATGAAGTTCGAAACGACGCGTCCATCTTCCGGGTGCATGCGCGGACCATAGGTATTGAAAATCCGCATGACCTTGATGCGGACATTATTCTGGCGATGATAGTCGAAGAAAAGGGTTTCGGCGCAACGCTTGCCTTCGTCATAGCAGGACCGCGGCCCGATTGGATTCACATTGCCCCAATATTCCTCGGTCTGGGGATGCTGGTCGGGATCGCCATAGACCTCCGACGTTGACGCCTGTAGAATCTTGGCGCCGGTGCGCTTGGCAAGGCCGAGCATATTGATCGCACCGTGGACGCTCGTTTTCGTGGTCTGCACCGGGTCATACTGATAATGCACGGGCGAAGCCGGGCACGCCAGATTATAGATTTCGTCGACTTCAACGAAAAGCGGAAACGTGACGTCGTGACGCATCATCTCGAAATTCGGTTCGCCGAGCAGATGCGCGACATTCGACCGCCGTCCGGTGAAATAATTGTCGATGCCGAGCACGTCATGGCCCTGCGCGACCAGCCGCTCGCACAAATGGCTGCCAAGAAAGCCCGCGGCGCCCGTGACCAGTATCCGCTTGGAATCGTAGCGCGATGTCATTCGATAATCTCCATTTCCTCTCCGGAACGTCGTAGATCAAAGCTCACGGCGTATGGCGCGCATCCACGCCGAGGTCCCGACATACAATATCCAGTGTGCCGGACGCAGCAGCCGAAAAAGACTGCCCTTCCCGCGCCTGTCATAATCTTCGCCAATCACGTTCAATGCCTTGCGGACCATCATGCTCTTGCTAGCCGAAATCGACGACGGCAGCTTGCGATAATGGACTAGCGGAGTCCCGATGCGGATGACCCTGCCTCCGCTCCCCGTGATGCGCAACCACATGTCAAAATCTTCTACAGCGATATGAGTACGCGACGAATTGAAAGGGCCGGCGGTCATCAACGACGCCCGACGTCCGATAACGCTCGAAAGCGCGATCCAGTTCTTCAGCAGCAACCGGCCATGACTTATACTGGTTAGCGGTACCTCGCCGTCAGGGCGCACAAAGGCCGCAGGATTTTCGCCATCGGCAAAATCGCGCACCACTGCCGATACGATATCGGCGCCGCTGTCCCTCGCGATCGCCATTTGCAATTCGAGCTTATAGGGCGCCCACAAATCATCGGCATCGCAAAAGGCGATATATCCCCCGGACGATTGATCGATACCAAGATTGCGTGGGCCCGCCGGACCACCAAAATTGCTTGGCGAACGATGATAATGAAAACGGGCGTCGCGCGCGCAGAATTCCTGCACGATCTTGGCTGAATCGTCTGTTGAACAATCGTCCACGACATGGACGTCGAAGTCGACAAAGCTTTGCCCCATAATTGACGTCAACGTCTCCGCGATGTATTTTTCGGCGTTGTAGACGGGCACAACGACAGAAACCTGAGGCATGGGTCTATCCATTAGAACAGGCTATTGGGCGAAATAGTCGCGCGGCCGGCGGGCATTGGATTCGACATCATGTCAACTACCCAACCGAACACCTGACAGGACGACGCGCGTCGGAGAGCGCCGTGTGCCGCCATCGACCAGCATTTCCAATTTGGCAGCAGAGCAGGTCTGCGGGAGAGCCACTCTGGCGACGCTGTTATTCGCAATTTCGAGGAGATTTCTACTCTGCACAACGCGTCCGGCACCTTCTCCCAAGACGCACGAAATTCGCCAGAAAGCCTGAGATTGCTCGCCTGGATCGCCTTCGACTTTCTTGAACAACAACTGGCCGGGCGACCCGGTTTTCAGGAAAACGGCTTTAGTCGCCGCAACGCCGCTAACCTCGCCAATCACGAAAAACTCCGCCTCATCAGGTCCGAGCAACGCGCCGCCTCGGTCGGAACGAGAACCGAAATCCCAGATGATCGGAGCGTACCCGTTGGTCGAGCCCGCTGACGTCAGCGAGACATCGTAAAGGTCAGCGGCCTTAGTACCCGGAATCTTGGGATAGACCTTGCGCAGCAAATCATAGTGATTCTGCGACCCCAGACGATAAACGAGCGAAGCATAGCTGTTCGACAGACGATCGACGTCAGGCGCGCGATCGAGCGACGCGACCAGCTCGCCCAGCGGTTTGACGCTCGGCGATTTCTCGAGCGTGATATAGAAAAAGCGCTCCATCCACGGCGTGCTTGCCTTGATGAAGGGCTTGATGGCGGCGCGCGCCTCGGGCAGCTGGATCGCGAGCGCCAGCCGATCGAGCAACGGGTCGGTCGCCTGCGGCATGGTGCGCAGCATGACGTCCATGTGACGCAGCGCCTCGGCGACATCGCCCTCGCGACTTTTGAGGTCGGCAAGCCACAATTGCGCGACGCCTTCACGCCGGGATAGCCGATCGACCATCATCATCTTCGCCTCGGCTGCCTTCTTGCGGCCCGACAGATCGTCGTTGAGCGCGAGCATGCGAAGCGCCCGCACATTGAGCGGTGTTTGCTCAAGCGCCGCGGTCGCAAGGCGTGATACCGCCCGCTGCTCGCGGAAACCGGGCAGCGCCTGCTTCCGTTGGAGCGCCGCCATCTGCGGACGGATCAGGTCGAAACCCGGCCCCCATCGCGTGTCGGGCATCACCATCAGGCCGACGCCCACCCGTGCGTTCATGAAGCTGAAGAAGGCCAGAATCAGCGCGAGCATGCCCACGACGATCACGGGCCACCCCGGCATGACGAACGTCATGCCCGGCGTGGCGCCCCGCCGGCGCGACTTTCGCCGCCACTGAGGGAGTCGAAGAACCATGAATCAGTCGCCTTTGCGATCCGCGTCGCCCTGCGTTTCCCCATAGCCGTAACCATAGCCATAGCCGTAGCCATAGCCCCGCTGGTTGCTGCGATATTTGGTCAGCACCACACCGAACACGCGCGCATGGGCGTCGAGCAGGCGGCGCACCGCAAGGCTTGCGCCGCGAACCGGTGTACGGCGGGATTCGACCACATAGACCACACCTTCGACCACGCTCGCGACCAGCGGCGCGTCCGAGAAACCGAGCATCGGCGGACTGTCGACGATGACATGGTCGAAGCGCTTGCGAAGTTCGGCCACGAGCAATTGCAACCTGCGACCGCCGAGCAGTTCCGCCGGATTCGGCGGCTGCGGTCCCGAAGTCATGAAGCTCAGATTCTTGTACTGCGAGGGGCGGATCAGCGCATCGAGATTGTCGTCGCCAGCGAGGAAGTTGCTGGTCCCCGCCTCGTTGGCCGCGTCGAAATAGCGGTTGATCGTCGGCTTTCGAAGATCGGCGTCGACCAGCACCACCGATCGTCCGGTCCGCCCGAGGATAGCCGCGAGCGCAAAGCTCGTCGTCGATTTGCCTTCGGACGGCGATGTGCTCGTCGTCATCAGCGACTGCGGGATGCCATGGTCGGTCGAGAAGCTGAGGTTGGTTCGTACCGTGAAATACGCATCCGCCAGCGCCGACTTCGGATCGGCCAGCAATTCCCTCGCCTCGCCATCTTCGAAAACGGGGATTGCGCCGAGCAGCGGCAGGCCGAGGCGCTGGCGAACCTGATCGGGTTCGCGCAGCCCCTCATCGAGATTTTCGAGTACGAACACCGCAGCGGCGGCAAGGCCGAGACCCATCGCGAGCGCGAACAGCAGGTTGATGGCCAGGCGCGGCGACGACGGTCGCTCGGGCACCGGCGCGACATCGACCACCGACACATTGTTCGCACCGACGCCCGCCACGCCGATTTCCTTGTAACGCTGCAACAGGCCGTCGTAGAGCTGACGGTTAGTGTCCGCTTCACGCTGATAGATATTATACTGGATGCTGTCGCGCTGTTCCTGGTTCAACTCTGCCAGCAACGCGTTGAGCCGGGCGCGCAAGGCGCCCTCGCGCTTCTGCGCCGCTTCGAAATTGGTAATGAATGTGTCGACCGACCGCTGTTCCTGCGACGCGATGCTGCGCTTCAGCGAAGCGATCTGCTGCTGCACGGCCTGAGCGGCGGGGTATTCGGGTTCGAACTGGACGAGCAGCCGCGCATATTCGCCTTCCGCTTCCGCGAGCTGCTGGCGCAGGACGTTCAGGGCCGGGTTCTGCAACGCCGCATCGCTGGAGCGTCGTGCCCGAGCGGCGTCGAGACGCCCTTCAGCATCGACCCGCGCTACCGTTGCAGCGGCGAGCGCCTCGCTCAGCTGCCGAACGTTCGTTCCGGTTAGCGTGTCGAGATCGCGTGGCGACTGTTTCGGATCCTGATTCATGCGGACGATGCCGCGCTGCGAGGCATAATTGACCAGATCGCGCTCGGATTGCTCGACCCGCTGACGCAGGCCATCGAGGCGCGATTCCAAGAACTTCCGGGCATCGGCAGTCGATTCGAACCGGCGGGCCATGCTCTGTGCGATGAATTGCTCGACCCATGCGTTGGCGATTTGCGCCGACAGCGACGGCGATGCGCTGGTGTAGCTCACGTCGACCAGTGCCGAACTGCGGATCGGACTGATCGAAATATGCTCGAGCAATGTTTCGACGACAAGATTTTGCCGATCCGCCAAGGCAGCGCTGTCGAGCGGCCGCTGGGATTCGCTGCCGAGAAGCGACGCGTCTGGCGGTTCGATGCCGTTGGCTTCGAAGAAGACGGTGCTGCGCGGCAAATTCAGCTGGCGCGACACGCGCTCGGCGAGCGAGCGCGCCTCAAGCAGCGAATATTGGGTGAAATAGAATTCGAGATCGCGCCCCGCTTCCTCCGACTGGACACCCTGCACATTCGTGATGCGCTGCTGCTGACGCGCAATCTCGACACGCGACGTCGCCGTATATTGCGGGGTCGCAAGCAGTGTGAGCAGGATGCCGCCGACCAGCGACGCCACGATGATTCCGAGCACCAGCCAGCGGTGCCGGACCACCATGTTCCAATATTGGAGAACAAGCGGAACCTCGACGATATTGTCCGGTTCCTCGCCCAGAATCGCCGGGGTGTCCGACGACGTGGCTTCGACAGGAAGGCTATTCATATTAATCTTGTCCCCGGACAATCTGGGCGAATATCAGAAACTAAAGGGCATTGCTGCTGACCAGCGCGATGATCGGCGCAGTCACGAGCGCCGACGCCTGGACGATCCTCGAGAACATGCGCCGCCCTGGAGAATCGCCGACGACGACGATGTCCTGCGCATAAACGCTCGGATCGGGATAATAGCCGCGCCGGATCGCCGCCATGTTGTAAAGCGCCACCATCCGCTTGTCGCCAACGGTACGGAATACGACGACGTCGTCGAGTTTTGCGAACTCGCCCGCTCCCTTGGCAGCTGCAACCGCGCGCATGAGCGTCATGTTGCCGACCACCGGATAATTGCCGGGCTCGATCACCTGGCCCTCGACCGTTACATACTGGCTCGTCGACTGGAACAGATTGACCGAAACCTGCGGATTGCGCACATGGCCCGCCCGCATCTTGGCGACGATCTCCCCGGTGACCTGTTCGGGCGTTTGCCCGGCGGCGCGCACCGTTCCGGCGATCGGAAGGGCAATATTGCCCGCAGCGTCGACTTGGAACTCACGCTTGTTCAGTTCCTCGAAGCCGATGACATCGACGATCAGCCGGTCGAAAGCGCCGATGTGATATCCGCCCTCGGCAACCTGCGTCGGTGCCGGCAGCTCCGTGCCGCCAATGACCTCGATATATTGATTGGACTGAAGCGGCAGCACCTTTTCGGCGCACCCCCCCGTCATGGCCAGCACGGCAGCAGCGAAAATGACTCGCGTCATGGCTCTCAGATCTCCGATATCGGTTCGCCGGGACCGGCATTGATTTGGTGGGGTGGCCGAGCCCCCTCGGACTGCTTGAAAATCCCTGCCAGTACGGCGGCGCAAAACACGCCCAGAACGGCAAGCGACGGTGTTCTGGCGGGATACTCTGCAACGCTACCCATGGCAAGGAGCAGCAGGATCACGGCGGCGCAACGCGCTGCGATCAGCGTCGACCGCTCTCCGCGGCGGACGTTGCGGGACAACAATAGCCTGCGCACCGCGAACAGGAACATGATGCCGCCCCACACCGCGAGCAACATCGCCGGCAATCCGCCGGTCATCGCCAGCTCCAGCCAATCATTATGGGCGTGATTGAGATAGAATGGGGACAGCAGCGTCCCGGGTTCGTAGCTGCGAAAGACCTCGTCAAAGCTCCCGAAACCACTGCCCCAGGGAAAGACATCGCGCGTGATTTCCCAGATAGTCGGAAGGGCTTGGAAGCGCAGATCCTGCGACGCATCGAGTTTTACCAGACGCCGGAAAGCTTCGCCGCGCGAGAGGAGGATGGTCGCCAGCGACAGAAGCAGCAAACCGCCGATCACGATCCACGGTGCATATTTGACAAGGCGCGCCGTTTTCTTTGGAGCGGTCGCGCTGTCGCGCCGGTCGAACACCCAAAGCGCCAGCACCAGTCCGATCAGACCGAGAAGAAGGCCGTTACGCGATCCGGTTACGAGAATGAGCGGCGCGACGAAGGCTGCCGCAGCAATCGAGCAGATCCAGTGCAGTTGGAGCCGCCCCCGCGCATTGTCCACCAGCGACACGTGCATCGCCAGCAAAGGGAAGAGGCTGGCCAGCAGCACCGCCTGATGATTGCGATTCGCAAAAAGCCCCACGGCCGCACCATTGTTGGTGAGGTCATAGAAATAGAGCGCGCCCTGCGGGGATCCCAACAGCTGCAGGAGACCTATGACGCCGCTAAGGACGCCGAGGATCAGAAACAGGCGCAACGCACGTACCTGCTCGTTGCCGCTTGCGACCACCGCGAGAATCAGAACCGCAAATGGCAGCAACAGACTGAACAGGGCGTTCCATGCGGCAGCCGGCGACATCGACAGCGGCAGCCAGGGAAGCGGCATTCCCGCAACGCGGTAAACGTCGACCGCCACCTCTCGACCCGGCAGGCTCGACCAGAGACCGGGCGGCAGCGGAATGACATGCATCACGGCGAGCAGAAAAACGCAAAGTGCGAATGTCATCAGCGCCGGCGAACGCCGGAAAGCTGCGCGACCGTGAAAATAGACCGCATAAACAAACAGCAACGCCGACAATGGGCGAAGTAGCAGGAGAGAAATGATATCCGGCCGCGAAGATCCGCCGATCAATACCGCCACGACGATTGCCGCCAGCAACGGCCAAGCGACTTCGTTTATGTTGCCACGATCATTCCATCGCGCAGCTTTCGTGCGAAGCATACTAATCTCGTCAATCACTTAGCTGCTGCAACCAGACGGTCTTGCCAGCACAATTTCAAGGGTGCGCCTTAGGGCATGTTCCAGACGCATACCAGCGGAATTTTCCGGATCGGCGGCAGTTCGCCGCCGATCATCCGGTGGCGGCGCGGGACGCTTCCACACCGGATGCGGGGGGAGCATATTCAGGCACGAGCCGGCGCAGCGTCGCAATCGCTTCTTCGGCATGTCCTTCGTCGAGGCGATCGCGCAACTCGCCGAGTTCGGCCATCAATTGCGGCCAGGGTATCATCGTCTCATTCGCCCTGATGATCCGCTCGTGGGTCGTCGCCTGCGGCTGCTCGCCGATCAGAAGCTCTTCATAGAGTTTCTCGCCGGGGCGCATTCCGACCTCGCGGATCTCTATATCGCCGTCGGGGTTCGATCCATCGCGTACCGTCAGGCCCGACAGCCGTACCATCGATGCCGCGAGATCGACGATCCGTACCGGCTCACCCATATCGAGAACGAAAACCTCGCCTCCATTTGCCATAGCCCCCGCCTGAATGACCAGCTGCGCCGCTTCGGGTATGGTCATGAAGTATCGGGTTACGTTGCGATCGGTAAGGGTAACCGGCCCCCCCGCCTTGATTTGCGCAAGGAAACGCGGAACGACCGATCCGCTGGACCCGAGGACGTTGCCAAAGCGCACCATGGCAAACGTCGTCGAAGCGGTCTGCGCTGCCCGCGCCTGCAGGATCAGTTCGCAGATGCGTTTCGATGCGCCCATGATATTGGTCGGCCGCACGGCCTTGTCGGTGCTGATGAGGATGAACGTTTTCACGCCTGCGGCTTCTGCTGCGAGACAACTGTTCAAAGTCCCGAAAACATTGTTCCGCAATCCCGCTACCGGATTGGCTTCGACAAGCGGAACATGCTTGTACGCGGCGGCGTGAAACACCGTTTCGGGTTTCCAGCGCGCGTACATGCGCATTGCCGATTGCCTGTCGGCTACGCTTCCCAGTTCAGGAACGATCGAAGCCTCGTCGAGCCCCAGTTCGCGGGCCTGCGCGTGCAGTTCGTCATCGATCTGGTAAAGCGCGAATTCGGACTGTTCGACAAGCACCAGCTTTCGCGGCCGCAGGGCCAGAATCTGGCGGCATAACTCGCTGCCGATCGAGCCGCCGGCTCCCGACACCAGCACCGTCTTGCCGCTGACGTTGCGGCTCAGAAGCAGCGCATTGGGTGTCACCGGATCGCGGCCAAGCAGATCTTCGATCTGCACGGCGCGAAGGTCGTTGATCGATACGTCGCCGTCGATGATCTTGCCGACGCTCGGCAAGACCCGCACCTGGACGTGGTAATGCTGAAGCGTGGCGATGATTTCCCGGCGGCGCGCGCGCGAAATTCTTGGCAGGCCGATCAGCACCTCATCGATCGCCAGCGTCTGGATCACCCAGTCGAGCCGATCGGGCGAATAGACTTGGATTCCGTCGATCCGCTGGCCGTTGAGCCGGGCGTCGTCATCGATATAGCCGAGCACCTGCATATGCGGCTCGTGGCGCAGCGACAGCGACAGTTGCTGCCCTGCCCGTCCGGCGCCGTAGATCAGCACGCGCCGCAGATCGCGAACCCCGTGCGCGCGATGGAGGATGTCGACCAGCGCAAAACGGATCAGCAGCCGGCTGACGCACAGCAGCGCCAGAAAGATGATCGGGTGCAGCAGGCCCATCGTGCGCGGCACCCCGGGAACCACGATGATCATGAAGAGCGCCGTCATCGGGACCGCGAGGATCGCGACTGCGACCGCCAGCCCCATCATCGTCCGCCCGCCGGAAAAACGGATGATCGACAGATAGATGCCGCATCGCCAGGCGATCGGAAACCAGAAGACCAGCCCCGCCAGCGAAAGCAGCAGAACCGGCCGGGTAAAAAGCTCCCATTCGCCGACGCGCAGCGACAGCGCGATCCAGACCGCGACGACGCACAGGATCGCATCCATGCATCCCGCGACCAGCTGCCGGTTCTGACGCGGCATATCGGCCAGCCGGCCAAGCCAGTAGACTGCAAAGGCCATGACGCGTTCGCGGAACAAAAGCTGCTCGCCCTTCCAACTCGTCATCCCCGCCCCCTATTTCCACAAGGTCCGAAAGGCTCAATGCTCAGGCGATACAACAACATCGTGGTCCAAAGCCCGGAAAATGCCCGTGCCGATCGTAACTGACAAGGCCGAAGCGTCACCCGATCATCCGTTCGTCGTCAAAAACCAACGATCCGATCCCTCGATACCGATCGCCGTCAGCTTTCCGCTGCTATACGCGCCGGTGTCGATCCCGATCCGGTTGGGCCATTCATCGATTTCCTCGGTGATCGTGTGGCCGTGGACGATCATCGCACCATGGTCGCGCTCGTCCTCAAGGAAATCGTCGCGAATCCATCGCAAATCCGCCAGTTTCTGCTTGCCCATAGGCACGCCCGGGCGAATGCCCGCGTGGACGAAGATATAATCGCCGATCTCGACGACGTCCTCGCCGCGACCGAGAAAGGCCACATGTTCCTCGGGCACCAGTTGCGGAAGTATCGCCGCGACATCCTCGAAGCTCGCTACGGCGAAATCCCTGTCGATATTCCAATAGCTGCGAACTGTCGCATCGCCGCCTATCCGCATGAAATAACGAAGCTTTCGAACGTCGCCGGTCAGCGCCCCGAGAAAACATTCCTCATGGTTGCCGATCAGGAGGCGCATGTCATCGAATTCTTCGCGCAGACGAAGCGCGCGCTCGACGACCGCCGCCGAATCCGGCCCCCGGTCGACAAGGTCGCCGAGCAGGATGATCGTGACGTCGGCATCCCCGCGCTGCCGATTGTCTGCCCGTATCATCTCGATCAACGAGGCAAACAGGTCGTCGCGGCCGTGTACGTCGCCAATCGCATAGACGCGCCGGCCGGGCGGGACTGCAAAATCAACTCCGACGGACGAAACCGGCTTGTTTTTACGCTTCCAGAACATCAAAAATGAACCGTTCCCACTTCGAATACGCCTGTTTCGGCCGAAAAAGGGGCCACCGGTCGAGATTCCGCCCCCTAGCCGCCCTGCCGGGCGGTGGCAATATACGCACGAGGGCGGCAAATGTTGCCCGCCGGCGTGACGGCCTTTCTTCGGCCCCGCGGGCGACGCTTAAGGGTGTGGCAAGATTTCGCACTTAATCGCTTGTTAGTCATCGGCTTACGGGTACGAAGCCCCAGAGCGGCCGGTGCAGGAGGCGTCGATAATGAAAGTGATGACGGTTTTCGGGACGCGCCCGGAAGCGATCAAGATGTTTCCGGTCGTGCATGCGCTGCGCGACCGGCCAGAGATCGATGCGCGCGTCTGCGTTACCGCGCAACATCGTGAAATGCTCGATCAGGTTCTCGCGATCGCACGTATTACCCCTGACATCGATCTTGACGTCATGCAGGCCAACCAGACACTCGACGGCCTTCTTGCAAAGCTCGTCACCGGACTGGGCGAAACCTTCGATACTGAACGGCCCGACCGCATCCTTGTTCATGGTGATACGCTGACAACCATGGCCGCGACGCTCGCCGCCTATTTCCGCAAGATTCCGGTCGGGCACGTCGAGGCCGGGCTTCGCAGCGGCAATATCTATCATCCGTGGCCCGAGGAAGTTAACCGCAAGGTTGCGGGGGCAGTCGCCGACTTGCACTTCGCACCGACCGCGACCGCCGCAGCGGCGCTGCGAGCCGAAAATGTGCCTGCCGACCGCATCCACGTCACGGGCAATACGGTGATCGACGCGCTGCTTGCGACCAAGGCCCGGATCGATGAGGAACCCGCGCTTGCTGCGGGACTCGATCCACTCGTCGCCCGCTTCGCTGGAAAGCGCATCATCGCGGTTACCTCGCATCGGCGCGAGAATTTCGGCGACGGGATGAGAGCCATCGCCGACGCGGTCGCCGGGATCGCCGCGCGGCCCGATGTCGCGGTGATCTTTCCCGTTCATCCAAATCCGCACGTGCGCAGTGCGATGGAGCCGATCCTTGGCGGTCTTGCGAATGTCGCGCTGATCGATCCGCTCGACTATCCGCATTTCGTCCGCCTGCTCGCCGCGTCAAACCTGGTGCTGACCGACAGCGGCGGGGTGCAGGAAGAAGCACCGTCGCTCGGCAAGCCCGTGCTCGTGATGCGCGAGACGACCGAGCGTCCCGAGGGCGTAGAGGCCGGGACAGCGCGGCTTGTCGGAGCCGACAAAGAGCGTATTGTTTCCGAAATTTTCAAGCTTTTGGACGACAAGGAAGCCTATTCGGCCATGGCCCGCGCCCATAACCCGTTCGGCGACGGCACGGCGGCCACACAGATTGCGGAGATTGTTGCGCGTGCCCATTGATACGGAACAGCAGGTCACGGTCCTCGGGCTCGGCTATATCGGACTGCCCACGGCGGCGCTGATTGCGCGTTCGGGGTGCAAGGTCACCGGCGTCGACGTCAGCCGCAAGGTCGTCGACACCGTCAACAGCGGCAAGGTCCATATCGAAGAGGTCGATCTCGACGGCCTCGTTCAGGGCGTCGTGTCGCGCGGCGCGCTTGTCGCCTCGACCGAGGTCGCCCCCGCCGACGCCTTCGTCATCGCGGTGCCGACGCCGCACGACGAGGAACATCGGCCCGACATCAGCCACGTGCTCTCGGCCGCGCGCGCGATCGCGCCGCAGCTCGAGGTCGGCAATCTCGTCATTCTCGAATCGACCTCACCCGTCGGCACGACCGAAAAGGTCGCCGAGCTGCTTGCCGAACTGCGCCCCGATCTCAAGGTCCCCGGCGCTTGCTCCGGCGCCGCCGATATTTTCGTTGCCTATTGCCCCGAGCGCGTGCTTCCGGGCCGCATCCTCATCGAACTGGTCGACAACGATCGCTGCATCGGTGGCATCACCCCGCGCTGCGCCCGCCGCGCGATGACCTTCTATCGCCAGTTCGTCCGCGGCGCCTGCGTCACCACCTCGGCGCGCGCCGCCGAAATGGTCAAGCTTGTCGAGAACAGCTACCGCGACGTCAACATCGCCTTCGCCAACGAACTGTCGATGATGGCCGAGCATATGGGCGTCGATGTATGGGAGGTGATCCGCCTCGCCAACCGCCACCCGCGCGTCAACATCCTCCAGCCCGGCCCCGGCGTCGGCGGCCATTGCATCGCGGTCGATCCGTGGTTCCTCGTCCACGGCGCGCCCGACCATAGCCGCCTGATCCGCACTGCGCGCGAGGTCAACCTCGCCAAGACCGCGCATGTTATCGGCGCTGCAGAAATGCTCGTGTCGCAGCATCCGCAGGCGCGGGTCGCGTGTCTCGGCCTTGCCTTCAAGCCCAATATCGACGATTTCCGCGAAAGCCCCGCGGTCGAGGTCGCAGCCGCGCTGGCACGCCGGTTCGGCAAGCAGATCGAAATCGTCGAGCCCTATGCGCGCGGCTTGCCAATGGAATTTGCGGGGACCGGAGCGGAACTAATCGATCTCGACAGCGCTTTGGCTGCATGCGACCTGCTCATCGTCCTCGTCGATCATGATCTCTTCAAATCGATCCCGCTGGAAGAGCGCGGCGACAAGATCGTCTACGACACGCGCGGTCTCTGGCTCGACCAGCCTGGCGGCGCCAATGGTAATCGTTTGCACCGGGCCGCCTGACGCTCCTCCCTTAACGCCGCCGCGGCGCACCCGCATCGAGATACCATGCTAACTCGCCTCGAAACCATCGTAGTCGAAAAGCCTTGGGGCCGCACTGATATCCCGTCCGACTTCGGTGATTTTGGCAACCGGCGCATCGGCGAAATCTGGTTCGCGGATCCCCATGGCGACGATGCGCCGGTCATGGTCAAGTTCCTCTTCACCTCCGAACGGCTGTCGATCCAGGTTCATCCTGACGACGAAGACGCCCGAGCGGCGGGCCTGCCGCGCGGCAAGGAGGAATGCTGGCTGATCCTTTCGGCCGACCCCGATGCCGAGCTGGGGGTCGGTCTGACGCACGAGACGACGCGCGAGGCGCTTCATGAGGCTGCACTCGAGGGGTCGATCGTCGACATGATCGACTGGCGGCCATCGAAGGAAAATGACTTCGTCTATAACCGCGCCGGTACGATCCACGCGATCGGCGGCGGACTGACCGTCGTCGAGGTGCAGCAGAATCTCGACTGCACCTATCGCCTCTACGATTATGGTCGCCCGCGCGAACTGCACCTCGACGAGGGGCTCAAGGCCGCGACGCCCGGCCCCGTCCACGATCCGCGCGATACCGTCGTCGATCCCGCCTCCAGCCGCATGCTCGTCAGCGGTCCGCATTTCTATCTCGCCCAGCTGGCGGCGCCCGTCGACCGGACGCTGCTCGAAGCCGCAACGGGTGAACTCATCTTCGTGCCTTTGTCGGCGGGCTGCCGCGTCGAGGGCGAAACGGTCGCGCTCGGCGAAGCGGTGCTCCTCACCGATCCGTCGACGATCGAAATCGACGAAGGCGCCCGCGCGCTTCTGACCTGGCCCGCCTGAGGGCGAAAATCTCCCTCCCCTTGCAGCCCCGCATGCCATCGCCCATATCGCGCGGCATGACCAATCCCCATGCGCAAAGTGCCGCGCCCTGGCACGGAACCACCATTCTTTCCGCCCGCAGCGCCGACAAGGTCGTCGTCATCGGCGACGGCCAGGTCTCGATGGGCCAGACGGTGATGAAGCCCAACGCCCGCAAGGTCCGCCGCCTCCACGACGGCAGCGTGATCGGCGGATTTGCCGGTGCGACCGCCGACGCCTTCACGCTCTTCGAACGCCTCGAAGCCAAGCTCGAACGCCACAACGGCCAACTGCTCCGCGCCGCGGTCGAACTCGCCAAGGACTGGCGCACCGACAAATATCTCCGCAATCTGGAAGCCATGATGATCGTCGCCGACAAGGAGGTCACGCTGGTGATCACCGGCAACGGCGACGTGCTCGAACCCAGGGGCGGCATCGCGGCGATCGGATCGGGTGGAAATTTCGCGCTCTCGGCAGCGCGCGCGCTCGTCGATTATGAAAAGGATCCCGAGGCGCTGGCGAAGAAGGCGATGGAGGTCGCGGCCGACATCTGCGTCTACACGAACGACCAGTTCACTTCCGAAACCATCGAAATCCAGGCATAATCAAATGAACAAGGACCTGACTCCCAAGGCGATCGTCGCCGCCCTCGACACGCACATCATCGGCCAGAATGCCGCCAAGCGCGCGGTCGCGGTGGCGCTCCGCAATCGCTGGCGCCGCCAGCAGCTGTCGCCCGACCTGCGCGACGAGGTGAGCCCCAAGAACATCCTGATGATCGGCCCCACCGGCTGCGGCAAGACCGAAATCTCGCGCCGTCTGGCGAAGCTGGCCGACGCGCCCTTCATCAAGGTCGAGGCGACCAAATTCACCGAGGTCGGCTATGTCGGCCGCGATGTCGAACAGATCGCACGTGACCTCGTCGAGGAGGCCGTGCGCCTCGAAAAGGATCGCCGCCGTGAAGCCGTGCGCGCCGCCGCCGAAGAGGCTGCGATGGAGCGGCTGCTCGACGCGCTGACCGGCAAGGGCGCCAGCGAGGCGACGCGCCAGAGCTTTCGCCAGCGCATCCGCGAGGGGCATCTCGACGACAGCGAAGTCGAGATCGAGATTGCCGACGCGCCGAACATGCCCTTCGAACTGCCCGGTCAGCCGGGGCAGATGAGCATGATCAACCTCTCCGACATGCTCGGTAAGGCAATGGGTGGCATGCCAAAAAAACGCCGCAAGCTCAAGGTGATCGAGGCCGCGACGCGACTGATCGAGGAGGAGCAGGACAAGCGCCTCGATCAGGATGACGTCGCACGCATCGCGCTCGCCGACGCCGAAGCCAACGGCATCGTATTTCTCGACGAGATCGACAAGATCGCGGTCAGCGACGTGCGGGGCGGCTCGGTCAGCCGCGAAGGCGTCCAGCGCGACCTGCTGCCGCTGATCGAGGGCACAACCGTCGCGACCAAATATGGCCCGATGAAAACCGATCATATCCTGTTCATCGCCTCGGGCGCCTTTCATGTCGCGAAACCCAGCGACCTGCTCCCCGAACTGCAGGGCCGCCTGCCGATCCGCGTCGAACTGGGTGCCCTGACCGAAGCCGATTTCGTCCGCATCCTGAGCGAGACCAAGGCCGGCCTGCCCGAACAATATGCCGCGTTGCTTGGCACCGAAGACGTCACGCTGAACTTCTCGCCCGACGCGATCGCACGGGTCGCGAAGCTGGCGGCCGAGGTCAACGAAAAGGTCGAGAACATCGGGGCGCGGCGTCTGCAGACGATCATGGAGCGACTGGTCGAAGAGATCAGCTTCAGCGCCGAAGACGTGCCGGGCACCACGCTCGATATCGACGCTGCCTATGTCGACCGCCAGCTCGCCGAAGTCGTCGGCGACACCGACCTCAGCAAATATGTCCTTTAGAGGGGTGGCTTCGACTTAAAGCTGCCATCGCTTGTCTCGTCACCCCGGACTTGATCCGGGGTCCCGCTTGAGACCGTCGCGTGAGAAAAGCGGGATCCCGGGTCAAGCCCGGGATGGCGAAAGAGGGGCGAGGCAACTTCCGCTCCTCCCCCCGTTCCGGGCTTTCCCTAGCACGCTGCGCGCACGATCCAGGCCCTTACCCGGCAAACCCGAATCCGTATCTTTTCAGCCGTCCGTTTACCGAACTTCATTTGACTTTCGCGCGCCGTCAATGCGATGAACGGACGACACGGTCGATCTGGGTCAAACGGCCGGCACGGAGACAGTAATGGCAGATGAGGACGTCGCCCCCGAACAGGGCGAGTTGGCGATCACGCGCACCGGCGACCGGCTTCGGCTGGCGCGGGAGGCGGCGGGACTGTCGCTTGCCGATGTGGCGACGCGGACGCGCATCACCCAACGTCACCTCGCCGCGATCGAAAAATCCGATTACTCCGAACTTCCGGGCCGCACCTATGCCACCGGTTTCGCGCGCGCCTATGCCCGCGCGGTCGACCTGCCCGAGGCCGAGATCGGTGCCTCGGTGCGCCGCGAGCTCGAAGAGGACGCCTATGGTTCGCGTCCGCTCTATGAAGCATATGAACCGACCGATCCGGCACGCCTGCCAACGGCCCGACTGACCTGGACGCTCGTCGTCATCGCGCTGATCCTCGTGTCGGCTTACGGCGTGTGGCGGTTCCTGTCGGTCGAGCCCGACGAGGCACTGATCGCGGCGCAGAACCGCGCTGCCGACGAATCCGAAGCGCCCCAGGGCGAGGTAGCGGCCACGCCGGCGAGCAAGACCGGAACTGCGTCGGCTGTTGCGGCAAATGCGCCCGTCGTCCTGACCGGCCTCTCGGAGGTCTGGATCGGTTTCGACGACGCAAAGGGCAAGACGGAGAACTGGCGCACGCTCGACGCGGGTGAAACCTATCAGGTGCCGCCCGACTATATCGAACAATTCACGTTGCGGACGAGCATCCCGCAGGCCTTGAAGGTTACCGTTGGCGGCCGCGACGTCGGGTCGATCGGACCCGCCGACACGCTGGTCAAGGGCATTTCGCTAAAGCCCGCCGATCTGGTCGCGCGGACCGAAGGCAGCGTCGGCACGACGCCACCCGCGACAAGGCCGCAGCCGAAGGGTTAGTCGACAGCCATTCGCGGCGGTTCGAGCGGCAGCGCACCGAAATGGGTTTGCGCTGTCGCACTTTGCCGCGTTATGAACAGCAAAATGGTTAACTGGTGGGGGCCTGACGGCAGATGAAGATGCGTAAAATCACTTTCCTTGGTGCGGCCACGATCGCCCTGTCTGCGACGATGCCCGCAGCGGCGCAGGAGGGGCCGATCGACAAGCGGGTCGAGCGGCTCGAAAAGGAAATGCGTGCGGTGCAGCGGTCGGTCTTTCCAGGCGGCAGCCCGACCTTTTTCGAAGGCGAGATCGCACCCGACAAGACCCCCGGCGAACGGTCGCGCGCCAACGCGCCGGTAATCGACCTCACCGCCCGCGTCGACGCACTCGAAGCGCAATTGCAGACGCTGACCGGGCAGACCGAACAAAACGCCTTCCAGCTCCGCGAGCTCGAAAAACAGTTCACCGCCTACCAGGCCGAGATGGACAGGCGCTTTGCCGACCCCGCTGCCGCGGTCACCACACCCGGCGCGACCCCCGCAAGCCTCGCGCCGACGGTAAAACCACCCGCAACGACGGCCACGACCGCCGCCGCGCCGGTGAAAAAGCCCGCGACGACGCCGGCGGCCAAGCCTGCAACCACGGACGCGGCGCGGCTTGCCCTCGTCAAGAAGGTCGAGGTTCCGGCGAGCGGCAACGAGACCAAGGATGCCTATGACTATGGCTATCGTCTGTGGGAAGCCAAACTCTATCCCGAAGCGCAGGCGCAGTTGAAGACGGTCGTGACCAAATGGCCCAAGAGCAGCCAGGCAAGCTTCGCGCAGAACCTCCTTGGCCGCGCCTATCTCGACGAAGGCAAGCCCAGCCTTGCCGCCGTCGCCTTCTACAACAATTACAAGGACCGCCCGAGCGGCGCGCGCGCGCCGCACAGCCTGATGTATATGGGCGTCGCGCTCGACAAGCTCGGGCGCAAAGCCGACGCCTGCAAGGCGTTCCGCGAACTCGAAGAAGTCTATGGCGACAAGGCGCCACAGGATGTCCGCACCGATGCTGCCGCCGCAAAAGCAAAAGCAGGCTGCTGACCGCGACTCCGTCGAGCGGCTGGCGAGCGATCTCGCCACGCTCGGCGGGCCCGACTGGCACCGTCTGCATTATGGCGTGGCGGTGTCGGGCGGCCCCGACAGCATGGCCCTGCTCTGGCTGATGGCATCGCTGCTACCCGGACAGGTGTGGGCGGCAACGGTCGATCATGGCCTGCGCAAGGGATCGGACGAAGAAGCGCGGATGGTCGCAAGCTTCTGCAATCGCGAACATATTCCGCATTCGACCTTGCACCCCCCGGCGCCGATCAAGGGATCGCAGCAGGCGGCGGCGCGCGCCGAACGCTATCGTCTGCTCGAACAATGGCGCGAGGCCAATGCGCTCGACCATATCGTCACAGCGCATCACGCCGACGACCAGCTCGAAACCATCGTGATGCGGATCAATCGAAGCAGCGGCGTCGGCGGCCTCGCCGCAATTCGTGCGCGCAACGGCGTGATCCTGCGGCCGCTTCTTCACTGGCGGCGCGGCGAACTCGTCGACGTGGCGCTCGAAAACGACCTGCCCTTCGTCGACGATCCGTCGAACAGCGACAGCCGCTTCGACCGTGCGCGCCTGCGCCATGCGCTCCGCTCGCAATCGGTGCTCGACCCTGCTGCTGCGGCGCGCTCGGCCGCCTGGCTGGCCGAAGCCGACGAGGCGCTCGACTGGGCGGTCGAGCGGCTGATCGCATCCTGGCCCGA
>NZ_DATMST010000049.1:0-8917 GCF_035565275.1 Sphingopyxis sp. | reverse complement strand
GGCCCCAGACGGTCGCGGCCCACGCGCGTTCCCAGCCGGGCGCGGGGCGGCCCTTGTCGCGGCGGCGCGCGAGCCAGATATGGACCCCGCTCGCGGCGAGACAGGTGAGCGCGAGGCCGAGCGCGAAATAGACGATCTTGACGATCGCGCCGCCGAACCAGCCGAAATGGAGCTGGCCCATGCCGCCGAGCAGATCCTCGCCGAGGTTGTTGTCGCTGGCTTTCCCTTCGTTGTAGATCGTCGCGTCGCGGCGGAAGGCATAGCTGTCGGTGCCCGCCATGCGGTCCGGCTGCTCGACGTTGAAGAGCGCGGCGCCGCCCTGTTCGGTCGGATGCTCGGTGAAGATATAGGTGAGGCGGCCGCCGTCCTGCGGCAGCTTCGCATACATGGGACGAAGGTCGAGCACGGGCGCGGGGCGCGGATCGTCGACCGGCGGCGCGGGGATGAAGAGCGCATAGACCTTGTTCACGTCGCCGTTGAACATCGCCATGCCGAGCACCCCGACGATGATCGTC
Source organism: Sphingopyxis sp. (assembly GCF_035565275.1). GTDB lineage: Bacteria > Pseudomonadota > Alphaproteobacteria > Sphingomonadales > Sphingomonadaceae > Sphingopyxis. Next base: position 8,402 of record NZ_DATMST010000049.1, on the reverse strand, counting down.
GTGAGTCCGAGGAAGGCGCCGGTCAGCGAGATGATGATGTGGAAGGGCAGCGCCCAGACGCCGAGCCGGTTGTGAAGGTCGGCCTCCTGCAAGCGCTTCGATCCGCCCAGACGCAGGTGGAAGGCGTCGCGGAAGATGCGCGGGTGCGCGAGAATGCCCGAGATGAGCGACGAGAGCAGAGCGACCCCGGTCAGCCCGACGAGGAAGCCGCCCCATGTGCGCGGCAGGTGGAGGTTGATGTGGAGGCGCGTGATGAACCCGGTCCACGCGAAGTCCTTGCCGGGGACGAGCTTGCCGGCCGCGTCGGCGAGGAAGGAGCGATCCTCGTCGGCGTCGACATAGAGGAGGAGGCGCGGGAAATCGGCGGTGGGCAGCGTGATATAGACATGCTCGACCCCGGGGCCGCCCGCGACGATCGCACCCTCGAACGCGGACTGGACCGCGGCGGGGGTGGCTTGGGTCAGCTGCGGCGCGGTCGCGCTTTCCCAGCGCTGGAATTCGTGCGCGAAGACCGCGAGGCTCCCCGACAGGCAGATGAGATAGATGAGCGCGGCGAAGGCGAGGCCGAGGCTGCTGTGGCCGCGGAGCACCGCGCGGACGAAGCCCGCGGGGATGCGCGACATCAGCTCCTTCTTCTTCGCGGGCCGTTTCGGCGTCGGGACGGGAGCGGCGGTCATGCGAAGCCCTTCACGATGGCGGCGGTGAAGCTGACGAGCGCGACGCCGGTGAGGACGGCGGTCGCGCGGAGGATGCGGTTATCGGCGAGCGTCCACGCCATGCAGCCGCCCCAGACGACGGGGACGATGAGGCCGCCGACGACAAGCCGCGTCTGCTGCTCGCCGGGGACGAGCGCGGCCCAGGCGATGCCGACGCCCATCGCGGCGATCATCCCGATCGGGCCTGCCAGCAACCAGCGCAGCGTCTCGCGTCCCCTGGTCGTGGCGCGGTCGGACGGTTCGGGGGCGAGGCTTTCGCGCGCGGAACGCGCCTTCGCCTGCCGGATGCTGTAATTCGATGCCACCACGGCAAGCGCGGCGGTCGAGATCAGCGCGAGCGCGATGAAGGGACCGCGCACGGCGCCGAGCGCCCACGCGGGAAGGACAGTCGCGGCGACGATCAGCAGCCAGCCGGCGAGGACGAGGCCGCGCTTATGGTCTTTGCCCTGCCACGAACGGCGGAGCAGCCAGGTGCCCGCGCCCGCCGCACCGGCAATCAGCAGCGCCGGCAAAAGCGCCGAACTGTCATCCATAAGTCCCCCTGCGTCGTTCCGGTTCAACTATTGACACGCATTCGCAATAGCAATAGCGCCCCTCGTTAGCCAAGCGGGGAGCTAAAGACAATGACCAACTATTTCAGGCCGGTTCTGGCCGTGATGCTGGCTGGCGCAGCGATGCCCGCTTGTGCCGGCGAAGCGGCGGTGGATGCAGTGACCGAAGCCGGCGAGGCGGGGAGCAGCAACGAGATCGTCGTCAGCGGCCTGAAATTCGACCGTTCGCTTCAGGATACCCCGACGAGCGTCAAGGTGTTCACGTCGCAAGAGATCGAGCGGCAGAATCTGGTCTCGGTTTACGACCTGATCGACCGGACCGCGAACGTCGCGTCGACGCTGGGCGAATCGGGTTTCAACATCCGCGGCATCGCGAGCACGAACGTTTCGGGTACCGGGCTCGGCGACCTCGCCACCGTCTATCTCGACGGATCGCCGTTGCCGCGCGAAGCGAGCGGCGGCGGGCCGCTCGATTTGTGGGACCTCGAGCAGGTCGAAATCCTGCGCGGGCCGCAATCGACGCTGCAGGGACGCAACGCGCTCGCGGGGTCGATCATCCTCAAGACTGCCGACCCGAGCTTCGAGTGGAAGGGCAAGGCACGCGCGATGATCACCGACGCCGACGGCGAATATCGCTTCGCCGCGGCGATCGGCGGGCCGATCATCGACGATGTGCTGGCGTTTCGCGTCGCGGGCGAAGTGGCGCGCGGCGACGGGCTGATCAAGAACAGCGTCACCGGAGGCGATTACGCGAAATCGAACAGCGAGGTGGTGCGCACCAAATTGCTCTTCACCCCGGCGGGCGCCGGCGGGCTGCGCATCGTCGCCTCCTATCTCCATGACCGGCATTTCGGCAACGACGGGCGCGGCTATTCGCTGACCGACCTGCCGGATAGCTGGAAGCGCCGCACGGTCGAGGCGAACCGCGAAACTTATACGAAGACGAGCACCGACCTGTTCACGCTCGATGCGTCGCTGCCGCTCGGCGACATATTCACGCTGTCGTCGATCAGCACCTATAATCACCTCAAGACCTTTTCGGTGTACGACGGCGACCTGCGCCGCGAAGACGAAGCCTATGGCGATTATTCGACCGACCAGAAGATTTTCAGCCAAGAGGTCCGGCTGACCTTCGACACCGGGGCCTTGCAGGGGCTGATCGGCGGCTATTATTCGCACCACAGGAATCCCGATTATCTGGCGAACAGTACATTCAGCCTCGACCTCGACCTGGATCTGGGCCTGACCAGTCGCGTTGCGGGGTTCCTCGCGCTACCGCCGGCGCAAGGCGGCGCGGGAATGGATCCCGCGACCGCGCTGGCGACCGCGCAGGCGGTGCGCGCGGTGTATCCGCAGCGCGTCTTCATCGCGTCGGAACAGCTCTATCCCTTCGACATCCAGACGCAGGCGCTGTTCGGCGACGCGAGCTGGGAGGTCGCGCCGGGGCTGAAACTGCTCGCAGGTTTCCGGTACGACCGCGAAAAGCAGAAGGTGCGGAACGAGAATGACGTCTCGCTGATCACCGCGATCCCGAACCCGGCCGATTATGCCGCGAACCCGACCTTTGCGTTCATCCTGCAAACGGTGAACAACCTGCTGCTCGCCGACGTCGAGGATGCGAGCAGTTCGGGGCCGCAGCGCAAGACGACCTATGAGGCGTTCCTGCCCAAGGGCGGTGTGTCGTGGGAAATCGCGCCCGACAAGACGGTGAGTGCGATCGTCCAGCGCGGCTACCGGTCAGGCGGTAGCGGGATCAATCCGGGCCGCGCGCGCGCTTTCACCTATGATCAGGAATATACCTGGAATTACGAACTGTCGCTGCGGACGCAATGGCTCGACCGGCGGCTGACGTTCAACGCCAACGCCTTCTACATCGACTGGACCGACCAGCAGGTGCAGGTCCAGCTGTCGGAGAACCGCTTCGACTATGAAACCCGCAACGCCGGCAAGTCGCGCGTCTGGGGCTTCGAGGTCGAAAGCGGTTTCGACGTCACCGATGCGCTGAATATCTACGGCTCGGTCGGCTATGCGAACAGCCGGTTCTCCGACTTCGTCGTCGACAACGGCAATGTCGAGGATCTGGCGGGCCACCAGTTCGCGCAGGCGCCGCGCTGGACCGCGGCCGCCGGTTTCGACTGGCACCATGCGAGCGGCGTGTCGGTCAACGTCAACGCCAATTACCGCGGCGCGCAATATCAGAGCGTCGTCGCCCAGTCGGCGGGGCGCGACGTTCCCGCGCGTACGCTGGTCAATGCCAGGATCGGGTACGGCAACGAGAATTTCGGCGCGTATCTGGTCGCGACCAACCTCTTCAACGACAAATATTACGACTATCAATATCGAAATGCCGGACGCCTGCAGGCGCTGCTCGGCGAGCCGCGGCTGATCGGGCTGACCTTCGAAGGCCGCTTCTGAACGAACGGGCGGATGGCGCGGTGGTGCGCCATCCGCCCGGCTGGTCCCGGCCGCAGGGCGAGGGTCCTGACCCCGGCGGCCGGGGAGGGGTCACTTGGTGGTGTAGCCGCCGTTGACGAGGATCGTCTGGCCGGTCATCCACCAGCCGTCGGACACCAGCATGCGGATCCACGGCACGATGTCGGCGATATCGGTGAGCCCGGTCTTGGTGAAGGCCGAGAGCGCCGCAGCGGACTTGTGATAGGCTTGCGCGTCGGCTTCCTCGGCGGGGTAAAAGAAGGGGGTATCCATCGGGCCGGGGCCGATCGCGGTCACCGAAATGCCGCGTGTCCCGAACTCCTTCGACGCGGCGCGCGTATAATGTTCGACCGGCGCCTTGGTCCCCGCATAAGCGGCGTAGAAGGGCGTGAAGGCGCCGAGCAGCGACGTGACGAGCGTGCAGACCTTGCCATTGTCGTTCACATGGCGGCCGGCCTCCTTGAGGAAGAAGAAGGCGGTCTTCGAATTGACCGCGGTCATTTCGTCATATTCGGCTTCGCTGATTTCGGTGAAGGGCTTTTTCAGCACCTTGCCGACGGTATTGATCGCGATGTCGGGGCGGCCGATCGCGGCGATCGTATCGGCGAAGAGCTTTTCCATCGCGCCCGCCGATGTGAGGTCGGCCTGAAAGGCGACGGCTTCGGCGCCCGCGGCGCGGATCGCGGCGAGCGTCGCTTCGGTTTCGGCGGCCGAGGCGGGGCTGTTGTAATGGATCGCGATCGCCTTCGCGCCCTCGGCGGCGAGGTCGCGCGCGACGAGGCCGCCCAGATTCTTGCCGCCCCCGGCGATGAGGACGGTCTTACCCTTGATGCTGTGATCGGCCATTCCGGTCTCCTTGGTCATTGATTATCCAAGGCTAAGGCGCTTTCGCCTTGTCCGCTTTCAAATTCCGGCGCAGTTTTCGAATATCGTCATGACGAGTCGTGGGGACTCGGAAGGTGGGTGATTGACCGAAGCCGCAACCGTCTGGGATGGTATCAGGCCGCGATCGGGGCGCGACGTCGTCGCACGACATCAGGCGCGGATCGGCCAGCTTGGCGTGCTCGCCGCGACCGAAAATCTCGAGGCGCCCACCGACTGGGCGTTCGAGGAAGATCATCATGTCATCGTCGTCCATCTCGGTGGTCAGCTCGACCGGATGGTGTGCGAATTTTCGGTCGGACCGTCGGGACCGGTGCTGCCGTCGCGCGGCGATGTGTGGATGATCCCCGCCGCGTGCCGCTATGCCGCGCTCGCGCAGGGCGAGCGCGCGGAGTTCGTCGAGCTGAACGTGCCGACGGCGCTGCTTGCCGATGCGCCGCTGGTGGCGCGGGTGCAACATCGCGACGCGTTTCTTTTCGATGCGGCGGCGCGGCTGTTCGAACTGGTGCAGGGCGCCGACGATGATCTGGCGCGGATGGCATCGCACGAGGTGGGCGACGCACTCGAGCGGCATCTGTTTCATCGATATGGGCATCGCGACCCGCGGCCCATGCGGCGGACGTTGTCGGCATCGGATCGCAACCGGCTGGTCGATGCGATCCGCGGGCAACTCGACGCGCAGCACAGCCTCGCTGCGCTGGCGGCGCTTGTCGGCATGGACGTGCGCGGTTTTACCGGTGCTTTCCAGCAGGCGTTCGGCGTGTCGCCCTGGCAATATGTGATGCGGGCGCGGCTCGACGAGGCAGCGCGGCAGCTATGGTATGGCGCCGAGCCGGTGACCGAGATTGCCCTTGCCACCGGCTTTGCCTCGCCGAGCCATTTCGCGACCGCTTTTGCGCGGCGCTTCGGGGTGCCCCCGTCGCGCTATCGTGCCGCGGCACGTTAGGGTCTTTCCGGTCCGGAAAGACCCCGGCGCGGGCGGTTCGGCGCGTCAGAACTTCAACCGCGCCCCGACATAGAATTGGCGGCCGTTGTCAAAGATGGCGCGCGGGCGGTCGCGGGTGCCCGAATATTGCTCGATCTTCTCGTTGGTCAGGTTGACCGCATCGGCAGTGAGCGCGATATTGTCGGTGATGTTGACGCTGACCGACGCGTCGAGCGACGAGAGCGCGGCCTGGTTGAGCGGCGCCGCGCGGTCGATGTCGATGAAGAATTTCGACCGGTAGTTGTACGAGAGCCGCGCGCTGATCAGGTCATTTTCGAAATAGCCCGTCAGGTTGAGTGAATGCTTCGAATTGCCCGGGATCGGGTCGCCATTGTTCGCCTTGGCGTCCGAATAGGTGTAGTTGACCACCGCGCCGAAGCCGCCCCAGATCGGGCGCGACACCTGAAATTCGAAACCCTGGTTGCGCCCGCCGTCGCCGTTGCTGCGCCGGTTGATCTGATAGGGGCAGTTGAACAGGTTGGGGTTGCCGCCGGGCGCCGCGACGCAGCCCGCGGGCTCGGACCCCGGCACGAAAACGCTCGGCAGGATTTCGGTCGAGGTCGTGTTGACGATGTACGACTGGATATCCTTGTAGAAGGCGGCGAGCGCGACGATCGTCTCGCGGTCGGGATACCATTCGATCGACAAATCATATTGGTTGGCGCGATAGGGATCGAGGTTCGGATCGCCGCCGCGGCCGGTGAGCAGGGTGCCGTTGAGGTCGACGCCCGGCGTGATGTCGACGAAATCGGGGCGCGTCACCGTCTTGCCTGCGGCGAAGCGCAGCACGACCTGGTCCGACAGGTCGACCGACAGGTTCGCGCTTGGTAAGATGTCGGTGTAGGAGCGTTTCGCGCGCGACGGGGTGAAGCCGCCGAACGGGTTGGTGAATTCGGGATCGGTACCGCCGATGATGAAACCGTCCGACGTCTGCTTGGTCTCGATCACGCGGACGCCGACATTGCCGCGCCAGCCGTCGCCGCCGAATTTGGCGAGGCCGTAGCCGCCCCACGCCTTTTCGTTGATCGAGTAAGTGTTGCCGGGGACGAGGAAGCGGTCGTTCGAGGGCGACGTCGACGCGCCATAGATGGCGCGCAGCTTCGCGGGATCGACGCGCCAATAGTCGCGGAGCGTGCCCGGCGACGCGATATTGTCGAGGAAGTCGCCGGGCATGCCGCCGCCGGTCGCGAAATCGGCCGAGGTGCACGGCGCGCCGTCGCAGCGAAGGCCGGGAGTGAAGACGCCGCCGTTGGTCGCGAAGCGTTCGGCGACGCGGTCGTGATCGGTATATTTGACCCCGAATTTGAGCGCGGTGAGCGGCCCCCATTCGACCTCTTTTTCGACGTCGAGATAGACATATTTCTCTTCATCGTCGTTGGTGACCGACTGGATGCGCCCGAAATCGGGGCGGATCCCCGCGGGATTGAGCGGGTCGGGGTTCGCGAAGCTGACCTCGGGACGGCCGCTGGTGAGGTCGTAGCTGAAGGCGCCGGGGCCGGCGAATTCGATGAAATTCTCGTTGCTCGTGTCGCCGTTCGCCTTGGTCCAGCCGGCCTTGAAATGGATCGAGAGGCTGTCGGTCGGGCGGTATGTCACGTCGAAGTCGGCCGAAACGGTCTTGGCGACCGCCTGGCGGTCGATCGCGTCATAGACGACGCCGAAGCCCGTCGTGCCGCCGTTCGCCGAGGCGATGTCGCCCGACACCGCGACGCCGTCCTCGATCACCGCACCCGTGATCGTGCCGCCGCCGCCGAGCGCCTGTTCGCCCCACGCGATATAATTCTGGTTGAAATTGTCGGCGTTGAAACGCGAGTAGAGCCCGGTGATGTTGATTTCGAGCGCGTCCGACGGGCGGAACTGGATGCCGATATTGGCGCCGTAGCGTTCGCGATTCTGTTCGAACATCGTCGAGCCGATCAGCGTCGGGACGAGCGCGCTCTGCCCGCCGCCGACGGGGAAGGAGCGGTAGCCGAAGATTTCGAGCCCGTCGCGGCGCGTGCGGCGCTTCTGGTAGATCGCGCCGACGAGAACGCCGAAAGTCTCGTCGTCATTCTTCCAGCTGACGAGGCCCGAGACCTGCGGGTCGACCTTGCCCGACAGGTCCGAATAGGCGGCCTGCACCGAAGCCGAGAGGGTGAGCGGATCGAGGTCGAGCGGATTGCGCGTGATGACGTTGATCGTGCCGCCGACCCCGCCTTCCTCGACGTCGGCCTGCGGGCTCTTGTACACTTCGAGGCGGCCGATGATCTCGGCGGGCAGGGTCAGATAGTTGAAGCTGCGCGTCGAGGCGACCTGATCGAGGATGAACCAGTCGGCGGTCGCGACGCTGTGGCCGTTGAGCAGGGTCTTGGTGAGGTTCGGCGCGGTGCCGCGCAGCGAGACGCGCTCGCCCTCGCCGAATTCGCGGTTGACGACGATGCCGGGGACGCGCTGGAGCGCTTCGGCGACATTCTTGTCGGGGAATTTGCCGACATCCTCGGCGGTGACGACGTCGGCGATCACCGACAGGTCGCGCTTGGCGTCGATCGCTTCGCGGAGCGAGCCGCGGATGCCGGTGACGACGATTTCGCTTTCGGCCGCGGTGTCGGCGGCGGGCGCGGGGGTCTGGGCCTGCGCCGCGCCGGCGGCGAAAAGCAGCGTACCAATGCTCGCCGAAGCGAGCAGATATCTTGCATTGGTCATGTAAAGTCTCCCTCTTTTGATCCGTGGATCAATTTTGCTCTGATTTTCTGGGGAGTTTATAGATACCAATCTATACGTCAAGCTCGATATGACGCGATTTCCGACCAATTCAGATGAAATCCGGAGCGTTTTGGTACTTTATTGGTATCGTTA